>JAFAHP010000143.1 GCA_019237175.1 Alphaproteobacteria bacterium | reverse complement strand
CTGACCGAGGACCAGCCAATATTTGCCCGCCCAAGGTACCGGTTCGTTAAATACAATCCCTCCGGGACTGCCGGGCGCCCAATCGGGTTGTGCAGGAATCCCGGCAAACCGAAGGTATCCCTCAGTATCGAGATCGCCGGATGGCTTAATGTTGATGAGCACATGCTGACCGGCGAGAGCGTATAGACAATAAGCGACTGTGGGTCTGCCGCGGGCAAATCGACCATGGATGATGTGGACGCCCGTTGTACCCTGATCCAACCGCGTGCACCGGGGTTGCGCCAAAGCGGCTGGTTGACTGAGAGTAGCCAAACAACCCAGAACAATGACCATGCCTGATAAAAATCGACAACCGAGGGGGGAAAAGAAAATTTGAGACAGTTGTCAATACTCACTCGAATGTCCAGGATCCGGGCCCGATAATCGAACCGGACCCTGCGAACGATATCAGTTATACGCTCAGGACATCGGCGTCTCCGGCGGCAAGACACATTTGCTGAGGAGATCTTGTTGCAGATCTATAGCGGGATTGGTTTCGTCTAAGTCGAACCCGCCAGGACCGTGACAATCATCGCCATATTGCCACAACAACACTTTGAAGCTTGCAGGAAAGACGTTCGGCCGCACCAAACCCTCGTCGAAATCGAGCAGTTCGCCGCAGCCTCTGACTCGCCATCGGGCGATCCATGCGCCATGAAATTCGACCCCCGGTTGTCTAACCGCATTGACGACGGCTTGCCAGGTGGCGTCATCGAAACGGGTACCGTAAACGCACGGTAGTATGGTCACCTTGCCGTTGGAGAAATTTTTACTATGCGTGACCAGTGTCCCAGCCCAGCCTTGGTAATAGCCCACGGACAGCGAAGGAGCACCTTCGACATCGAGAAACATGACGACTTGACCACCCTGAGTAGCGAGATAGTCGGCGCCAAAGGTTTGTATCAGGTCTTCGGCATTGGCCGTAGCGTCTGCGCTACCATCGGCTGCGGACCCGTTTACGCGCTTCGTCTGGCGGGCGATTGGTAGAACACGAATGTTATTGTCGCGTAGCAGCTGGTTTTCTTTCAGATGCCGATATTCGACCGCGCCGGAAGTCGTCGCGCTGGTGAAATAGCGTCCCCAGACAACCGGCGCCTGGGGGCGGAAAAGATCCTTCGCCAGGTCGACCAAATTTTTACCGTCGATCACGCTCGTGACGAGTGTCGAGCTGTCGGCGCCTGGCATACCTTTCGCCATTGAAAACCTCCCACGTCAACGTCCTCGGAGTGAGACGGTATCCTCACTCGCCTGCAGTCTATGTGAAGTACTTCACATTTGGTCAACTTTTTGGGGGGTGTTCTCCCGCGGCGAGAGGGTCAGGGAGCGATCATAGGGTCCCTTCGCCGCGCAATACCTCGATGTCGCTGGCGCTCATGCCGAGCCAGTCGGTGAAGACTTGCGTCGTGTGCTCGCCGAGCAGCGGCGAGGGTGCCACCGGCGACGGAGCGCCGTCGAAGCGCACCGGGAAAGTCGGCATTCGCAGCTCCCCGCGGGGATGCCGCATCGTCTGGATGATGCCGCGCTCGCCAAAGCTCGGTTCAGCCAGCAGATCGCCGGTATCGAGCACGGCACCCGCCGGCACCCGGGCGGCGCCGACGAGACGCATCGCCTCGTGCTTGTCGTGCTTTCGCGTCCAGTCGCTCAGCAGCGCGTCGACCTCCGCTTCGTGCTGGGCGCGCGCCGCCGCGGTCGCAAAGCGCGCATCGTCGACCAGATCGGCCCGCCCGACAACCTCGAGCAATCGCCGCCAATGCTGCGGGTTGTTGGGGCTGGTGAACAAGAAAACATAATCGTTGGGACCGCCGGGTTTGCAGGGATAGATGCCGTAAGGAGCCAACCCGCCCGCCGCCATCGACTTGGCGCCATTGCGCAATGCCGGTTGGCCGCTGCGCGCATGCTGCACAAAGGCGCCGCGGGTGTATTGCAGCTGCGCGTCCTGCATCGCCACCTGCACGCGCCGGCCGCGCCCTGTGGCGTGGCGCTGAAAGAGCGCACCCGGGATGCCGATCGCCAGCAGCATGCCGGTGCCGGTGTCGCCGAGGGTCGGCCCCGGCTTGCAGGGAGGACCGTCGCGCTCGCCGGTGATCGCCATCGTGCCGCCGCAGGCCTGGGCGATCATGTCGAAAGCGAGGTTGTTCTCGTACGGGCTGCCCTGGCCGAACCCCTTGACCTGAGCGTAGACGAGACGCGGGTTCAGCGCGTGGAGTTCGTCCCAGCCGAGCCGCAGCCGTTCGATCACTCCCGGTGCGAAGTTCTCGACAAAGACATCGGCGCGCTTGGCCATCTCCCTGACCAGCGTCAGGCCGCGATTGGATTTGAGATCGACGGTGACTGATTTTTTGTTGGCGTTGTAGATCATGAAATAATAGGCGTCGGCACCCGGCTCGGGGCCGCTGCCGAGACCACGGCCGGGCTCCCCGCCCTTCGGATTTTCGACCTTGACGACCTCGGCGCCGAGCCAGGCGAGCGTCTCGGTGCAGGACGGACCGGCCTCGAATTGCGAGAGGTCGAGAACCCGAACGCCGTCGAGGCAGTTCGGCGCGACGCCGATTTCACTCATTGCCGGTCACTCCTGTTTCGCGGTCCGGGCCGGCCACGATAGGACAGTCCGGATTTTGGTTGAAACGACTTTTCCGCGCTCCTACCGTGCGTCGCAGCCCGCTGGATGCCCCCTCCCAACCCCCGCCTGCGGGGGAGGGCAGGGTGGGGGCGATGCCGGCGGGAGGGTGAGGGGCAGATAATGAAAGTCTTTGTCTTCGATCTCTTGGCTTATGGCGAGCAGCTCGAGCATTTGAAGGTCGGCAACGAGCTGCCCTACCCACTGTCCAACAAACATTTCAGTGCCGAGGTCGCGGTGCGGACCTATGCCGAGCATCTCGAGGCCTGGGAAGAGCTCGACCGGCTCGGCTATGACGGGGTCGGGTTCAACGAGCACCACTGCTCGCCC
>JAFAHP010000140.1 GCA_019237175.1 Alphaproteobacteria bacterium | reverse complement strand
GCTCTGTCTTGGGACGGCCAGAAGCTGCGCACCATGTTGGCGAGCGTCCTGAGCCAGAAATTCGCAGCATATTTTATGGTGTCATTGCGAGCCCCCGGGTCCGCGCTTCGAGGCTGGGCAAGAATCCGCTGCATGAAGCGCATTCGTGCTTCGAGACGCGCTCCGGCTGTGCCGGATCGCTCCTCAGCATGAGGAATACATTATTGATGGCATTAAGAAAAATGCCTCATCCTGAGGTGCCTCGCGAAGCGAGGCCTCGAAGGACGTACGGCGCAGATCCAGCTCATTTGAGTTTCTTGCCCAGCCTCTATGCGCGGCCCGAGAATAACCTCCGCCGTGGCGCGTCTCGAAGAGACGCAATGCGCCTCATGCAGCGGATTCCTGCCCAGACTCTGATTTGATGACACTTGGCTTGATCGCCGATGGAAGTGGTGCGGCCATTTTGCTGTGTGTCGCACTGCTCCTCGCTCTTGCCGCAGGCGACCCAGTATCATCGCGGCCGCGAGCCGCGCCGCCGCCGGACGATACCACCGCCGATCCAGTCGATTACGTATTTTCGCAATACGCTAAAGCGTCGGATTTCGGAGACCTGCCGGTCGGCGGAAACCCCATGATTGGGGCGTCGCCCACAGCCGGCATCAATCAGATCCCGTAAAGATTTTCCGGCGCTGCCGCTCGCTTGCCATGCTCGACCTCTTTGACCGCGGCGATCAGCTTTACATGCGTCGGCGCGGGCACGCCGGTCTCGGCGCCCTTGGCGGCGATGACGCCGTTGATGAAATCGATCTCGGTGCGCCGGCCTTTGTACATGTCCTGGCCCATCGACGGGCGTGCCAGTTCGCTGCGCGTGTTCGAATTCAGTGTCGCCATGATCTGGGTTTCGATCTCGTCGAGCGCTGCGCGGTCGCCCTCGGCCGCCCGGGCCAGGGTTTCGGGCTCGTGCATGCGGATATGTTCGAGCTGATATCCGAGCGCCTGCCCGACGCGCACCCCCTCCCCTGCGAGCCGGATGCTGAGACGGCGAATTTTCTCGTCGCGGTTCATCTCGTTGCCGGACATGCCGGTGGCAGCGGCAACCCCGTTGGCCATCCCGTTGACACATAACTTTGACCAGCGCTCGCCCCACAGGTTCGTTGTCGCCTTGACGGTATCGACCGTGGCGATCATCGCCGCCAGTTCTTCGAGCCGCGGGGTGATGCGGCTGTGGACCTCGCCGACCCGGTACACTTCGTAGGGTGAGGCGCCGCGGGCCGCGGTCCGTCGTACCCGGCCGGGGGCGTAAAGCTCGGCGCCGAGCAGCGCCGGGATGCAGCCCACCGTCTTGTCCCAGCCGACAATCCCGGCGATCCGCTCTTCGTTCATGCAATTCTGCAACGACACGACGTAGCCGTCGGGCGCCAGATATTGCGCGATCAGCCGGGTCGCCCATTCGGTGTCGTAGGATTTGACCGCGACCATTGCGATGTCGATGGGTGTTTGCTTCGCAAGCTGTTGCGCCTCGGTCAGGTGCATGGTTTTCGGGCGGGCGCAGACAAACTCCTCCGGCGTCATGCCTTCGAGGGCGAAGCCGTCGCGGCGGATCGTCTCGAGGTGCTCGGGCCACGGATCGATCAAGGTCACGTCGAACCCGTTATGGGCCAGATGACCACCGGTATATCCGCCAATGGCGCCGGCGCCGATCACCGCAATCCGCTTGTCCATTATCATCTCCATCATCTCGGCCTTTTGGCCGAACCTTAAAGTTCGCGACGCTGAGAGGCAATGACGCGACTTCCGACCCGAATCCCTCGCTATCCCGAAGTCTCGTATGTGATGTATGATGAGTGATGCAACGGTTGGAAGTTCGTGATGCGCACTACCCTTGCCATCGATGACGATGTCCTGTTGGCAGCCCGAGCGATCGCGCGGCAGCACAACCAGACCATCGGCCAAGTGGTCTCGGAATTAGCGCGCCGTTCACTGCGCCCGCCGGCCCCCTCAACCGAGCGCAATGGCGTCCCATTGCTGCCCGTGCACCGGCCCGATGCCGTTGTCACGCTCGACATCGTCAATGCGCTGCGTGACGAGCTGCCGTGACTTTTTTGCTCGATGTCAATCTTTTGATAGCGCTGATTGATCCCACCCATGTTGGCCACGAGGCGGCGCACCGTTGGTTTGGTGCAACCGGTGCGGCGTCCTGGGCAACATGCCCTATCACTGAGAACGGCGTCATTCGGATCGTCGGTCACCCGAGATATCCAAATTCGGCTGGTTCGCCCGCTGCGGTGGCACCGCTTGTCGCGCAGCTACGCGCACTGCCCGGACATGTGTTCTGGAAGGACAATTTCAGCCTGATGGGTTCCGATATCGTCGATCCGGGTCGGATCCTGACATCAGCGCGGGTCACCGATACTTATCTGCTGGCCCTGGCGGTCGCACGGCGCGGACAATTGGCCACACTCGATCGCCGCTTGTCGGCCAACGCCGTTCGCCGGGGCAGGGCCGCGCTTCACGTGATCGAGAGCGATGGATGACGAGCGAGGACGGAACGTTGGGGGTGCCGGGTTTTCGCTTTCGGGTGCCCGCGTGAGCGATCGATCATTCACTTTGGCCCGCGGCTCGGCATGATAAGCTGACTTTAGACGATGCAACACCCGGAGGAGCCAAGATGAACTGGACCGAGCGGCGCGAGCGTTTTCGTGCAATCCTTTCCGGAACCCGCTGCGTGCATCCGGCTTCCGTGTATGACGCGATATCGGCGCGCATTGCCGAGGATCTGGGGTTTGAGGTCGGCATGTTTTCGGGATCGATCGGATCGATGGCGGTGCTCGGCGCCCCCGATCTCGTTGTCCTGACCCTGAGCGAATTTGCCGATCAAGCGAACCGAATTTGCCGCGCCGGCAATCTGGCGCTGCTGGTCGACGCCGATCACGGCTACGGAAACGCGCTCAGTGTGCGGCGCACCGTCGAGGAACTGGAAACCGCCGGCATTTGCGCGATGTCGATCGAGGACACGGTGCTGCCGCGGCCCTATGGCAGCGACGGCAAGCCGCGCCTCAGCTCGATCGAAGAAGGGGTCGGCAAGATGAAGGCGGCGTTGTCGGCTCGCCAGGACAAAAACCTCGTCATCGCCGGTCGCACCAGCGCCTTGGCAATCGCCAACATCGACGAGGCGGTAAAGCGCGCCAAAGCCTATGAAGCGGCCGGCGTCGACGCGGTGTTTCTTGCCGGCGGGGTTACGGTCGAAGCGGTGGAAGTGGTGTCGGCTGCGATCGCCATCCCGCTGATTCTCGGCGGCGGCAGCGGTCAGCTCGGCGATCCCGATTGGCTGGCGGCGCGACGCGTCCGCGTCGCGCTGCAGACCCATGCCCCGTTTTCGGCCGCGGTACAAGCGGTCTACGACACCTTGAAGGCGCTGCGCGAGGGCGTATCCCCCCGCGACCTCAAAAACATAGCCCCTCCCGAATTGATGCGGCGGGTCACCCGTGCCGACAATTACCAGCGCTGGATCAGAGAGTATCTCGGCGGAGCATGAGAGGTGATCGTCGCGCCGCGGTTCTCGGGTGAATTGTGCGGTCGCCAGCGTTCCGGTAGAAGGTCTTCGCATTGATTAAACCGAGGGCGAGGGCAGGCCGTGGTTCCACAGCGCGGGTGCGGGCGCCGCGTTCGCCGAGCCGCGGTTCCCGTCGACCGAAAGAGCAAGTCCGTGCGATCGATCCTGTTGACCTTTGTGCTTTTTTGCGTCGCCGCGTGCGCATTGCGGCAGCCGCAGCCACCTCCGCCGGGAACTCTGCTGCTAAACAATCCGCATTTTGGCCCAACCAACGTCGAGGCAGTGATCACATCCAACCCGGATTGCGCGTCGCGAGGACCCGGCTATTTATCGACCCTCGAATTCGTGCTGCCCAACAACGCCACCAAGATCATCGACGTACCGCCGGGCGATGAGGTCTGCTGGCGACGCGACCGCGATCCCGACCAGCCGGTCCTCGGGCGGTGGTCGGACTGGGACCGCGCCTATGTCGAGCCCGGCGCCACGATCAACGCCAACCTGTAAGGCTCGGCCACCCGGTGGATCGATCCGTTCATTGCTCGAGCGTGAAGCGGATCGTCACCGAGACGCTGATGCTGGATTGCGGCATGTCGGCAGGAAAAGGCGGCAAAATCGCACCCCGCATCATCTCCTCCAGCCCTTGGTCGAGATCCGGGTAACCGGAGCTTTTGACAACCGCGAATTCGGTGACCCGGCCGCTGCGTTCGACCGCAAAATGTAATATCGCGCGGCCCTGCTCGCCGTGTTCGCGGGCACCCTCGGGATAGCGCTTATGGCTATTCAGCCATTCGCCGAGCAGCGCTTGATATCCCGGACTGACAGCCGCGGACGCAGGTGGGCGCACCCGCGCCGGCGCGAGTGCCGCCTGCTGGGCCGGCGCCACGGGAACAACCGGCGCTACCGGCGCTTCCTCCGGGCGCGTCACTGGCCGCTCGACGCGCCGAACCGCGACCCGCCGCGGCGGGACCGGCGGCTTTGGCGGCGGCGGTAGCAGGAGCGGTTCCGGAACCACGACCGCCGCTTCGGGAGCAGGCGGCGGTGGCTCGATCGGGGCCACTGGACGCGGTGTGTCGGTTTTCGGGGGTGGCGGCGGTGGTTCGGCCTTGACCGGGGGAGGCGCAGGCGGGGGCGGCGGCGCCGGCAACGACGGTGCGAACGCGACCTCAATCCCGCTCGGGAGCGAAGGTGCCGCCGGCGGTATCGGCGCCGGCAGCATCACCAGCAGTCCCAGGATGATCGCATGGGCCGCCAGCGAGAGAATGAGCGGCAGCCTGAACCCGTTCACTTCGACCCGGAGGCTTCGGCGACCAGCGACACTTTCGCAAAACCGGCGCGATTGACCTCGCCCAACATGTCCATCAGCTGCGCGTAAGTGATCGTCTTGTCGCCGCGGACAAAGACGATGCGTTTGGGATCTTCGGCGGCGAGTGCCGCAAGCCGGGGTTCAAGCTCGCCTGGCGCCACCTTATCGTCACCGATGAATACTTCGCCGCCGCGGTCGAGGCTGAGGATGATCGGCTTCTTGTGCTCGGTGATCGCCGCGGCGCGCGTCTTTGGCAGATCGAGCGGCACGCCGACCATCAACAGCGGTGCCGTCACCATAAAGATCACCAGCAGCACCAGCATGACATCGACCATCGGCGTCACATTGATCTCGGCCAGCGGCTGATAGCGCTCCTCGCTACTCTCGCCGACGGGCCGCGTTGCCATCGCCATGGTCAGGTTTCCGCCGCGACGCGCGAAAGGATGGTGCTCGAGCGCCCGATCAGACCGTTCATGCGTCCGGCAAAGCGGCCGAGATCAACGGTGATCTTGTTGTAAGCGACGACTGCGGGGATCGCCGCGGCGAGCCCCATGGCCGTGGCGAACAAGGCTTCGGCGATGCCGGGGGCGACGACGGCAAGGCTGGTATTGTTGGCGGCGGCGATGCCGGTAAAGCTGCGCATGATCCCCCACACCGTGCCGAACAGCCCGATAAACGGCGCCGCCGAGGCCAGGCTTGCGAGGAATGGCAAGCGGGCTTCAAGCCGGCGCAATTCCGCGTTCAGCACCAGCCGCATCGCCCGCTCGATGCGCTCGCGCCGCTCGGCCGGGCTTTCGGGCGCAACCCATGCCGCTTCGGCGCTCTCGTGCAAGCCGGCCGCCAGCACCGCGCCGGCCGGGTCGCCGCCGCCCGGTCGGCGAGATGGTGCCATCAGGTCGGGTGCGCCATGTGCCGCGGCGAGGAGCGCCTCATGCGCCTCAACCGACCGCCCGACCGCGGCAAGGCGCCACAACTTGTCGATAATGACCGCCCAGCTCCACACGGAGGCGGCGAGCAATAGCAACAACACACCCTTGACGACGATATCAGCGTGCAGAAAAAGGCTGACAACCGAAAGTGAGACGGGAGAATTGGGCACGGGCAAGCCTCTGCGAACAAGTCGTTGGGGGCCGATTTGAGCCGACCATATATCCCTCGGAGCCGCTGGGTAATCCTATCTAGTGGTGCAATTCTAACGGATGGTACCTGCATTCTCTTATCGTCATTCCCGCGAAAGCGGGAACCCAGAGCGGCCAAACACTGCACTCGCAGCCCTGGGCCCCCGCTTGCGCGGGGGTGACGGAAAAAGAAGAATTGGGAGCCATCTGTCTGTTTCGTACCACTAGACGTGACGATCATCGTGGCAATTTAGTGGAGCCTGAATCGATCGTCAGCCGATCGGCTCGATTCCCGCTTTCCAGCGGAGCGAAGCCGCCAACGAAGCGCCGGATTCAGAACTCCTTTTTGAGACCCGCGTAGAGGGCACGGCGTGGTCCGAATTGATTGGCAAACTCGCCAACCCCAGTCATGCTGCGCAACAGGTAGATCTTGTCGAACAGATTGATGAGAGCGAGACGCACGGTCACCGGGCCACCAAAACTCGCCGGAAAGACATGGGAGATGCCCAGATTTACCTGTTCGTAGGACGGGACCGTCTCACCATTGAAGGTCGGATCGTTGGGCGGCTGGGTTCGCAGGCCGGAGCCGGCGACTATGTCAGCGGTAAACCGTGTCCCGTGCCACAGATAGGCTACACCGGCCGATTCGGTTTTGAGCTGGCTGTGATCGGTGTTGACAAACATGCTGTCGGCCGAGGCAAGCTGCGCCGGAGTGAAATTGAACTGCGCTGATTCGATACCGCTTGCCAGCTGGTTTGCAATCGCGAGATTGCCGTAGAAAGTGAAATTTCCAACGTTATATTCGGTCGTCAGCTCGACGCCCTTGTTGATGCCGACGCGATAATTGAACGGCGTCAGAATGATGGGTGCGCCGAACTGGCTCTCGTCGAGCAGATTGTTCGCGTGCTTGTAATAGACATCGACGCCTATTGTGAGCCCGCGGAGCGCCTGCTGCTTTACCCCGACATCCAGATATTGGGCCGTTTCGTTCTTGATCGGGGAATTCTGAGTAGAAGCGGGCGCCCCGGTCGTATTCGCGAACGCAGAGATATTCTCGGTTGCAACCAGCTCCTGCGGCGGTGGTGTGTAATAAGTGGCATAGCCCGCGTGAAAGGTCGTCGTCGGCGTCGCCTGCCACACCGCGTTAACACGCGGGCTGAGGTGCTGTCCGGTGGTGAAACCGTTTATGACATCGCCGCGGACCCCATAGTTGACGGTCACCGCCGGCAATACTTTCCATTCGTCCTGGAGATAGCCGCTATAGGTAAAACTCGTCTGGGCGCTGCTCTGGGCTATAAATGAAGGGACTGTCGCATAGATCGGATTTCCAAAACTGTCGGCCCCGATCTGGTCTAGCACCGCCGCGTTTTCGTTTGAGGTCACGTGTTCGGTGGTGAAGAGGATACCGCCGCGCACCGTGTGGTTGGCTGTCCACCGGTAAGTCCCTTCTGCCTGAACAAAGTTCGCCAAGCTGGTCCGGCCGGCATTCTCGCCGATGCCGTTGAACGCGAGGTCACCGAACAGATCGGGATAATAATGCAGGAAACTGTACTTGACTATATCCGAGATCTGGAAGTCGAGAGGCCCCAATGAGTGCAAAAATGAGACCGCCCCGAACTGGCTGCCCTCGACCTGAAACTCGGTGAGGTGAGCGGAGTTGAACTGCGATGAAGGGAGACCATTGATTTCTGTAATGCCAGGAAACGTCGACTGGCCGGGGTTGTTTGGTATCTGAAAGTCACCGTTGAACTCGCCGCCCATCACGCTGATTCTGTTGTGAGGATCGAGAATTTTATCGATATAGGCGAAGGCATGGACCTGCTGAGTGTCGTCATGTATCTGGTAATATTTTGACGTTACGTCATTTATCCCATTTATGCTTTGGTAGTAATTGCTGGTTACGAAATAGTTGTAGTTGCCGACCGCGCCACCGACCTCCATGCTGGGGTTGAGGGTAGTATAACTGCCGCCGTACATTTCGACCGAGCCGCCCGGGTTTCCGAGGCCGCTCTTGCTCTGGATATCGATGATGCCGGCGGTTCGCAGACCGTATTCGGCGGGCAAAGAACCCGTAATCAGCGACATCGAATCGACAAAGCGAATACTCAAATCCTGACCGAAGAAACTCACACCATCCGGAATGATGACGCCGTTGATGCGATACTGGACGTTCAAGTGCTCGTTGCGGATATGGAGCCCGCCATTCGCCAAATTATCTTGGTCGACGCCGGGCATTTGCAGGATGGCATTATCGATCGGCGTGTTTTGTGCTTCCGGCAGGTTTTGGATGGCACTCGGCCCCAAGGTGTATGTCGAGGCGCCGATGCGCGGCTCGATGTTGATTCGCGCCTCATTTAATTGTTTGGCAATTACGTTGATGTCGAGCGAGACATTGCCCTGCGACGAGGCGGGTGCGGTGCTGTCGGTGGGCGAATTTGCGCCGAGAACAAGCAGCCCATTTGACCCGCCGGGCGCGCCGTTCGTGATCGGAGGCAGCCCGGTCAACAACACCGGTGCATCGTCCGCTTTGGCGCCATCAGAAATGGCCAGTGCGACCAGGACGGCGAGCCCGAGCGCAGCTCCTGCGCGCTTGAATATGTGACCCATACCCCTTGCCTCACGTTGATCGCAGGTTCGGAATCGGAATTGATCGGTCGCGATGATATAACGTAACAAACGTCTACCGCGCTCGACAAGGGAGCTAGTAGCCGATTTATAGCGGCGGGAAGCGCGAGCTGGCGGGGCCACCCTATGCGGGGGCTGCTCCTTACCGCGTCCCCGATCGAGTTCGGCTTGAAAAAAGAAGGAACCGGCCCAGCTCCCGACGATGAAGCAGGCGATCGTGATGTGCACGCTGATCGCGGTTGGCGCGTGCGCTGGTCAAGAATCCTCTTCGGATTATGCCGCTCCCGCTGCCCGACTCGACCGGGCACGCGCCGAAATCGCCCCGCCTCTAGGTGCAACGGTCTATACACTCGATCAGCGCCGCTTGAGCAACCTGCCGGGCGGGGAGAACGCTTCCTTGGGCGCCGCGCTGTCGCAACTACCGAGCGTTTCGCCTGCCCCGGATAGTCAGAGCGCCGGACCCTGGCAGTAGCGGGCCCGGACGACGCGGTATCTCGGCTCTGACGGTCGCTTTGAGTATAGACAGATAGTTAAAATGGAAAGGAAGAGAACTCATGCCGACCTGTACTGCTAGCCAACATCCCGGCCACACCCATCAACATGGACCAGGCTGCAGCCATCCGGCGGTGCGCCATGGCGGGCATACCGACTACCTGCACGACGGCCATCTCCACCATCCTCATGAAGGGCACGTCGACGAGCATGTGATCGAGGTGTCGGCCGACAACCCCGACCATTGCACTTCCGGTCATAGCTGTGGCGGCCATGATGCCGCGCATGTCCACGGCCCGGGTTGCGGCCACGAGGCGGTGCCGCATGGCGACCACACCGATTACCGTGTCGGCGACCATCTCCATCATCCACACGGCGACCACTGCGACGATCACGGTCCCCTGCTGTCGGCCTGACCACTGACCAAAAACTATTTGTCCGCCGCTGGGGCCGTCGAAAAAAATGTACACGCGGCCTTGCGGTGGGGCGTGGCGGCGGCGTCCCGCGATAGCGCCGTCGCCCTCGATGCTTTACCATTGGTCACACGACCCGCCGCTTTCCCCCCTCTCGCGGCTTCTTTTCGAAAAGGAGTTCGGATGCCCGCCGACCCAAATCATGTAATCCTGACCGGCGAAAACCCCTTTATCCGGCTGAGCGGGACCGATGGCGGCCCGCAAACCACAAACGCCAGCTTTTGGCGGATCATCACCTGTCCGGGCGGCCCGGGCCATGTCCTTTATGTGAAAAGCGAGCTGACCGAAGACCGCTGGCGCATCTATTCCGACAACATCGCGATGGCGCGCTGGTTGCAGACCACGGTGCAAGGCATGCTCAATCCCGAGACCGCCGACACCGGGATTCCGGTTACCGACGCGGAATTCGTCAAATCCGGCGACCCGCATTATTTCTGGACCGAGCGGATCGTAACGACCGACGAGGAAGTCGTGCTGACCTGGTACGACATCGGCGAACCGCTGTTGATCCACACCCAGCCCGGCGAGGGCGGCCGCCGCTACGGCGTTTGCACTCTCTTGATCCCGGCCTTGGGCGCGCGGCTCAGCGTCGACGGGGTGCAAGCTTCGGGTCGCGCCTGGCCGATGCAGCGCGAAGGGCGGCCGTTTAGTACCTGCGCGCTGGCTTTTTCCGAGAGCTGGACCGAGGCGCGATAGTTCGCGCTATCGGCATCGCCTCGGTTTGCCCAATCAGGGGTGCGGACATCGCCGTCACCTCGGAGCGAGGCTCCTGGGATACAGTCCCCGTGGCCCGACCGCCTCACCGACAAGCGTCACATTGTCGTGACCGGAACTTCCCTAACCGCGATTTGTCGCCAATTTGTCGCGATCGAATTCGCTCGTGACCCCGCCGGAAAGTTCAAGCATATCCCGGAACAGGGAAGCCAAGAGGGCAATGCCGAACATGGCGAGATCTTCCGGCGGAAGACTGGGTGTCAGGTCGATCCTCCACAACCGCCGCGCCGCCGCGATTGGGTGGTTGCTGCCGATTATCTTACTGGCCGCCGTCCCGGCACACGCCGACTACCCGGTGGCGCCAGATGTCGTCGTGTTCTGCGAGCCGACATTGTCGTACGCGATCACCGATGTGGCCGCCTTGTGGCGTTCTGAGACCGGCATCCATGTTCGGGTGTTTGCCTCGCCGACCGCGGTGCTGCTCGAACAGATCGCGCATCATGCGCGCGCTGACGTGCTGATCGGCGAAGGCGAGGCGAACGCCGGCACCGCGGCGAAGCGCGGGTTGATCAGCCCCGGCACACTGGAACGCGTGTGGCGCAACCAGCTCGTCGTTGCCGCACTTGCCGGCAGCGCGGGCGCCGCCGGCACCGGGTCTCCAGCCGCCGGAAGCTTGGCGGCGGCCGCGGGCAAACAACCGATCGCCATCGTCGATCCATGGGCGGCCACGGCCGGCGCCGCGAGTCAAAAGGCGTTGCAATCGCTAGGGCTGTGGCAGGCGGTCAGCGCCAAATCGATCGGTGTCGTCGGCACCGCCGACGCCGTATATCTTTTGGCTCAAGGCAAAGTGCCGCTGGCAATCGTCTACGCCACCGACGTGGCGGCCGATCCCGCATTGATGATTGCCGAACGCCTACCAGCGGCAAGCTATCCTCCGGTCGTCTATTGGCTCGCCCAGACGCAGCATTCACTGAGCCCCAACACCGGGAAATTCATTGCATTCCTGCAGGGTGCGCTGGCGCACCAGCGGCTGCGCGCCGATGGATTGGAGGTTTTGTCGTGAGCGCTCCAGCCCGATTTCATACCGCGTCGCCGGCGGCCAATGTGCAACTCCATCCGCTAAGTCGGCGGATCATGCACTGGATCAATGCATTGGCGATTTTCGTCATGATCGGCAGCGGCTGGCGCATCTATAACTATTATCCGGCACTGCCGATCCATTGGGGCTTCCCCTACAACTGGACCTTGGGAGGCGATTTCACCGTCACCGAGGCGGTCAGCAACGACGACGGTCTGGCGAATGCATTGTTGTGGCATTTCGCCGCGATGTGGGTGCTGGTGCTGAACTACCTCGCTTACATCGTCGTCGGCTTGGTGTCGGGGCATTTCCGCCGCGATTTCCTTCCCATCACGGTGGATGCGTTTTGGCGCGACTTTGTTGCAGCATTGCGCGGCCGGCTGAGCCATCAACTGGGCGAGTACAACGCCGTACAAAAGGTGTTCTACTGGGGTGTCCTCGCCGTAATCCTGATCACGATCCTGTCCGGTCTTGCAATCTGGAAGCCGGTGCAATTGCAGGAATTGACCTGGTTGTTCGGCGGCTACGAATTTGCCCGCATCGTTCACTTCTTTGGCATGGCGGCGATCGTCGCGTTTCTCGTCGTGCATCTGGCGCTGACGGCACTGGTGCCAAAGACCCTGGTTGCGATGGTTTTTGGCCTCGCGTCGGATGCACCGCATTCCCTCGAGGAGGAACGGCGATGAGCCCTGTGCTGCTGGAGCCCACCCCGAGTGCGGCCGGCATCGAGCGGCGGCTCTTTTTGCGCCAGACATTGGGTCTGGGAGCGCTGACTTTGCTGACCGGCTGCGACATTTCCGATCATAACAGCGTGCAAAAGGTCTTGAAGCTGATGTCGCAGTGGAATGATCGGGCTCAGATGTTTCTGTTCAGCGATCGGCGGCTGGCCCCGACCTTTGCCGAAACCGATGTCGTCAAGGATTTTCGCTATAATGCATTCTTCCCCGCCGAGGATGCTCCGAGGTTGACGGCTGCCGATTATCGCCTCGAATTGTCGGGGCTGATCGGCGACAAGCGGCCATGGTCGGTCGATCAACTCTATGCCCTGCCGCAGGAAAGCCAGATCACGCGCCATGTCTGCGTCGAAGGGTGGAGCATGATCGGCAAATGGAGCGGCCCGAGGCTCGGTGCGTTCCTGCAGCGCGTCGGAGCCGACCTTACCGCGAAATATGTCGGCTTTCAGTGCGCAGATGGTTATTATGGCAGCATCGACATGCCAACCGCGCTGCATCCGCAAACCATTATGGCCGTCAAATTTGCCGACGAGATCCTGCCGGTCAAATATGGCTACCCGTTCAAGGTGCGGATCCCGACCAAGCTCGGGTTCAAGAACCCCAAATGGGTGACGACGATTTATGTCACCAACCGTTATCCCGGCGGGTTCTGGGCAGATCGTGGCTACAATTGGTTCAGCGGATCGTGACAAAAAGCGTGGCGGGTCGCGCCGGCGGCTGTGCGATCGCGGTAATGGCGAAGGCGCCGGTCCCGGGGCAGGTCAAAACCCGGCTGGTGCCGCCGTTGACACCGGCGATGGCCTCGGCGCTCAGCGCCAGTTTTTTGCGCGACATCACCGAGAACATCGCACGGGCCGCCCGCGACATGCCGATCGAGGGCTATGTCGCATACGCACCGGCAGGATCGGAGACTTCGTTCGACGGCATGCTGGCCTCCGGCACGCGCCTCGTCCTCGCCGACGGGACTGCGGTATCCGCGCCCAATATCGTGGGCTTCGGCCGATGTCTGTTGCATGCCGCGCAATCGCTGTTCGCTCAACAATATGGTGCGGTGTGCCTGCTGAATTCCGACAGCCCGAATTTGCCGACAGCACTCCTGTCGCGAGCGGTCGCCACCCTCGCCGAAGACGGTGACCGGGTTGTCGTCGGCCCGGCCGAGGATGGCGGCTATTACGTGCTGGGCATCAAGGCGCCACACTGCCACTTGTTCGAACGTGTCGAGTGGAGCACGAGCGCCGTCGCCGCGCAGACAAGGGCGCGGGCGCGGACGCTTGGATTGCCCGTGGTCGAGCTCGATCCGTGGTACGATGTTGACGACGCCCCGGCGTTGTACCGGCTGTGCCGCGAATTGACCTCACCGCCGGTCAACGGTCTCGATCCGTTTTCGCCCGCAGCTACCGCCGATTGCATTGGTCGGCTTGACCTTGAGGGTTTACTCGCCGCGGCCATGGGTGATGGCCTGGGAGGGGTGCGATGAGTCGCGAGCCTCCGCCGATGCAGCAGATACCGCAGGAGACGCCGATTGCGGCCCGCCGCTATTTCGAGGCCGTCGGCGAGGAGCGCTCGCCTGTCGCCGAGGCGCCACCGGTCTGCGTCTATCTCGAAGTCACCAACCGCTGCAATCTGTTGTGCGAAACCTGTCCGCGCACCTTCGAGGCGCTGGAGCCGCCGGCCGATATGAGCTGGCAGCTTTTTACCTCGATCGTCGACCAGCTCCCGGGTTTGCTGCGCGCCGTGCTGCACGGCGTCGGCGAACCGATGCTCGTCAAGAACCTGCCGCGCATGATCCGCTATCTCAAAGAACGCGGCGTTTATGTGCTGTTCAACACCAACGGCACGCTGTTGGCACCGCGCAAACGCGCGGACCTCATCGCCACCGGGCTCGACGAGCTGCGCGTATCGCTCGACGCGGCCGAGGCCCAAAGCTTTTTCAAGGTGCGCGGCAAGGACTTCTTCGATCGCATCGTCCGCAACCTCAGCGAGTTCGTCGCCTTGCAAAGAGAACTCGGCGCATCGACCCCGCGCGTCTCGTTGTGGCTGACCGGGCTCAAAGAAACGATCGCGCAGCTCCCGGACTTTGTCCGGCTGGCGGCACGGATCGGCATCAGCGAGGTCTATCTTCAACGCCTTGTCTTCGACGATCTTGGCCGCGGCCTCGCGCGCGCGGATTCGTCGCTGTTTGAAAGGACGCGGCGCGAGGAAGATCAGGCGATTGCCGCGGCTGAAGCGCTCGGCAGGGCGCTTGGCGTTACAATCGACGCGTCGGGCGCTACCGAGCCCGGCACTAGCCTGAAGCGCGGCGTGGGAAAAGCGCCATGGTCGGCCTGCCGCCGACCATGGTCGTTGATGTATTTTACCGCCCACGGCCGGGCATTACCCTGCTGCATTGCACCATTCTCGGCGCGCGGCTATGAGACCTATACGCTGGGCAATGCCACCCAAGAGAGCTTGCGCGAGATCTGGAATGGCGCGGCGTATCGAGAGTTTCGCGCCGCATTGGTGAGCGAGGCGCCGGCCCAGCCGTGCCGCAATTGCGGATTGCGATGGAGCCTTTAGCGGTCGCCGTCGTCATTCCGGCACTCGACGAGGTGCAGTCGATCAGAGGTGTCGTGACGGAAATCCCGCGTGACCTCGTGCGCGAAATCATTGTCGTCGACGGCGGCAGCAGCGACGGCACCCCCGTGGTCGCCGCTGCCACGGGGGCGCGCGTGATTGAGTTGGGCGCCAAGGGCTATGGACGCGCCTGCATGGCCGGGGTCGGCGCGGTGCCGCTGGCGTGTGGGATCATCGTGTTTATGGATGGCGACGGCGCCGACCGCGGCGACCTGATGGCGCGGCTCGTCGACCCGATCCGCCGCGACGAATACGATTTTGTGATCGCATCGCGCAGCCGCGGCGCGCGCGAGCCGGGCGCGATGAAGTGGCATCAGCTGTTGGCGGGCCGGGCCGCCGGGCTCGGGACCAAGCTGCTCTATGGCGTGTGGTACACCGATATGTGCGCCTATCGCGCCATTCGCCGAGCCTGTCTCGACGCGTTGGACATGCGCGAGATGACCTATGGCTGGAATCTCGAAATGCAGATGCGGGCGGCACGCGCCGGATTGCGCATTCTCGAAGTGCCGATGCCCTATCGCCGGCGTCGCGGCGGCGCCTCCAAGGTCGCAGGATCGCTGCGCGGATCGCTGCGCGCCGCGTTGCGGATCGCCGCAGCCTTTATTCGGGTCGCGACCGCTCGCAGCGCTCACTCCCGGCCGGCGTCGCCGGCAATTCGATAGACCCGCCATTTGCCGGCGTGTTCTTCGACCAAGCGGAAATAACGGCTGGCTGCGAATGGATCATGAAGCCAGGCGCCGTCGCTCGGCGTCAGGACGACCACGTGGCAGTCGAAATCGGTCGCCAGCAGGCGGATATCGTCGCGCGTGCCGTCGCCGGCAAAGACCCGCTGGAACAGCGCATCCGTCGCGTCGATCTTCTCCTCAGGCAACGGGGCAAAGGCCCGCGCCAGGTTCCAGCCGGCATAGCAGGACCGGCGGTCGGCCAGCAGCGCCCAGGAAATGTTGACCGGCCACCGCACACTGTCGGCGAGGAACGCCGGATTGTTGGCGACACGCTCGCTGGGGCCCGTATCCCGGCGCACCGCCGCCCAGAGTGCGGGCGCTTGCGCGAAGACGCTCGCCGACCGGGCTGGCAGACCGGAAACATTATCGCGCGCGACCTGCAAACCGCCGGACAGGCCCAGCGCCCAGACCACGCAGCTCGCCCAAGCCCACCCTCGTGCGTTGACTAAAACAAGGCCCCATCGGGTACCACCCCCCTCAACCAGCTCCGGGTTAGCCCCCGGACGGCCGCCCGCCGAGGGCGGGCGTTCCGGGGGTTCGCCTCGCCGACCCTTCTCAACCCTCTCCCCCCTAGGGGGGAGAGGGAAGGGTGAGGGGGGCCGCCCGTGCCGATGGCCCCCGATCGAAAACCCCGCTAGCCAGCGGCCGAGGCCGACGGCGGCGAAGGCCGTCAATATCAGCAGGCCGGGCAGCACGCCGCGCCAACCGAGGTCATTGTTGGCGATCGTACTGGCAAAAATCCACGGGACCGCAAAGCTGGTGCCGGCGAGCAGGGCCAATGCGGTCACCAGCCGTCGGTCCCCCCACCCTTCCCTCCCCCGTGATCCCCAGGTCACGCCCGGGGAGGGGAGGGTTAGGGTGGGGGCGCCCCGCGCGGCAACAGCGGCGGCAATCGCCCAGGTTCCCGCAAAAAAGACCGCCGGAAACTCGATCGCCGGCAAGACCAGCCAATATCCGGCGAGATTTAGAAACGGACGGATCGGCACCGGGACCATTTGCCCCAGCACCGCGAACGGGCGAAAGGCGATGGGCATGCCGGCATGCCGCGCCGCCGTTGCAGCAAACTCCTCGCGGGTAAACGGAAATGCTATCACCAGCGCTAGGATGGCCGCCGTTGCGGTGGCGAGAATTAGGTCGACGCGGGCTCGATTATTCTCGGCCATCGTTAAAAACGCGATGGTGATTGCCGGTGCGGCTGCGCCAAAAATGACACCGCCGACCCAGGCAGAACTCTCGAACCCGGCCGCGGCGATAACGGCCAGCAACGGCACCATCAGCCGATCGCGCGAGACCGCCAGACGCCAGAGCACCAACACAGCGGCCACGACACAGCCCGCCGACATTACGTGCTGCGGCGCCCAGCTCGCTTGAAATAACCAACTCTGCGGCCAGGGATTTTGCGATAGTGCCTGATCGCGAAAACCGCGAGGCAAGACAAGGCTCAGCGCCGGCCTCAGGGAGGCTGAAAGGCTAAGCAGCACGACGACAAGCGGTACCGTCCTGTTACCGCCAAGCATTCGCGCCAGCCCGATCATCAGGCTCAGCGATGCGAAAGCACTGAACCAAGTCAGCGCGGCGTCGGCTTCCCAGCCATTGGCGCCAAACATAGCAGCAGGAATAGCGGCGCTGAAATGCCACAAATAGTAGTAGACGAGGCGAGGCCCGCTATCGCCAAAGAAAGGATTACCGGGTGGCAGGCCGAGGCGGACGATCTCGTCGACGATCGCGGCCTTGCTGTGGTCGAACATCGCCTCGCTGAGAAGCACCCCACCCATCGCATATTTCGGCCAAACCGCCAGCATCGGAACAATCGCCAGCACTGCTGCGGGTGTGACGAGTCCGAGCGGGACCTCTACTCCTTCGGCTACTACCTGTTGGCGAACGGATCCGCGCCGCAAAGCCGCAATCCCGCCAGCAATGGCAGAAGCACAAACGAAGACCGCCGTTGGACGCGTAAAGCCGAGCATCGTCAGGACCGGAAGCGCCAGCCCGTTAAACACGGCCCAGCCCACAATCGGCGCGATGGCGAACGCAGACGCGCGAGAGGCAACCAGCCGGCGCGTCACCGGCAACCCGACGCCCAAGCTCACCAGCAGCTCGGTCAGCGCGCAGAGGAGGACGGTTGGTAAAGATGGCATCGATATGCACAGAAAAACGGCGGATGCCTGATCGAAACGGGCGAGATCGTTTTATCCCCTCGCAACGCGTTGCCGGATCTTGTCATTAAACTCCGGCGTCGACTTTGCAGGCGCGCTCGGACTTTATGCCGCACGAATTCGGTGGTCCCGCCATCGCGGCCGACTTGCCGACAGGAATCCAGACGATTGCCATGGTTAGCACACGATTAAGCCTCGATTCGCTCGCGTGGACGTGGCTATTATCAAATTGCTGTGGTCGCTCGCGATGCGCCGCGGTGATTTTTGCAACTAGTTCAGGTGAAGAGCATCCGATATGGCCGTGCCCGGGAGACAGGGACTTTACGATCCGCGCAACGAACATGACTCCTGCGGCGTCGGCTTTGTCGCCAACATCAAAGGGCGAAAATCGCACGACATCATCGAGCGCGGGCTGCAAATTCTGGTAAATCTGGACCATCGTGGCGCAGTCGGCGCCGATCCCCTGGTCGGCGACGGCGCCGGCTGTCTGATCCAGATGCCTGACGCGCTGCTGCGCGACTGGGCGGGGAGCCGCGGATGGCGCCTCCCCGATCCCGGGCATTATGCGGTCGCAATGTGCTTTTTGCCGCGCGACGAGGGGGCGCGTGATTTTGCCGCGGCTCACGTCGAGCATTTTATCCGTGCCGAAGGGCAGTCGCTAATTGGCTGGCGCGACGTGCCGACCGATACGACCGGGCTCGGCGCGCGTGTCATCGAAACCATGCCGACGATCCGGCAAGCTATCGTCGCAGCCGATCCGGCGCTCCCCGATCAGAACGCTTTTGAGCGCAAAATCCTGACGATCCGCAAACAAGCGCTGAACAGTGTCACCGCACTTGCCGCCAAGCACGGATTGCCCGGTCTGCCCGAGCTTTACATTCCGTCATTTTCGACGCGGACGCTGGTTTACAAGGGGCTGCTGCTGGCGCCGCAGGTCGGCAGTTTTTACAAAGACCTGCGCAATCCGCTGACGGTCTCGGCGCTCGCACTCGTTCATCAGCGGTTTTCGACCAACACATTTCCGTCGTGGCGGCTCGCCCATCCTTATCGGTTCTTGTGCCATAATGGCGAGATCAACACCGTCCGCGGCAACGTCAACTGGATGCACGCGCGCCGCCAGGCGATGACGTCGGAGTTACTGGGTTCCGATCTCGCCAAGATGGTGCCGCTGATCGGCCCCAATCAGTCGGACACCGCCTGCATCGACAATGCGCTGGAGTTGCTGGTGATTGGCGGCGGCTACTCGCTGGCGCACGCGATGATGATGCTGATCCCCGAGGCATGGGCAGGCGACCCGCTGATGGATCAGCAGCGGCGCGCTTTTTACGAATACCACGCAGCATTGATGGAGCCGTGGGACGGTCCGGCGGCGATCGCCTTTACCGATGGCCGCCAGATCGGCGCGACACTCGATCGCAATGGACTGCGGCCGGCACGCTATGCGATCACCGATGACGATCATGTGATTCTCGCGTCCGAGACCGGGGTACTGCCGGTTCCGGAGGAGCACATCCGCCGCAAATGGCGACTGCAGCCCGGCAAGATGCTGCTGATCGACCTTGAAGAAGGGCGCATTATCGACGACGACGAGATCAAGCGAAATCTGGCCGCCGAACACCCCTACGAAGCCTGGCTGCAGGCGACCCAGTTCAAGCTCGCCAATCTGCCGGATCTGCCGAGTGACGCGCGGGGGCAGGCTTATGCCGCCAGTGCCCTGCCCAATGATCCCAACGCGCATCTTAATCTGCAGCAGGCGTTTGGCTATACGCTCGAAGACTTGCAGTTCTTTCTCGAGCCGATGGCGCGCGCCGCCGACGACCCGGTCGGCTCGATGGGGACCGACACGCCGATAGCGGCATTGTCAGAGAAGCCCAAGCTTCTCTACAATTACTTCAAGCAGAATTTCGCGCAGGTCACCAATCCGCCGATCGACCCGATCCGCGAAGAGTTGGTGATGTCACTGGTGTCGATGATCGGGCCGCGGCCCAATCTCTTGGGTCACGAAGCCGGAACCCATTATCGGCTCGAGGTCGCGCAGCCGATCCTGACCGACCGCGATCTGCAAAAGATCCACACGATCGAAACCCTGGTTCCCGCCTTTCGCACCGACACGCTGGACGCCACCTGGCCGGCGGCCGAGGGAGCCGATGGCATGGCGGCGGCACTCGACCGGCTGTGCCGCGAAGCGACGGAGAAAGTCGACGCCGGGCACAACATTCTGATCCTGTCCGATCGGGCGACCTCGGCCGAACGGGTGCCGATCCCGGCTTTGCTGGCGACTTCGGCCGTGCACCATCATCTGATCCGGCAGGGGCTGCGCACCTCGACCGGGATCGTCGTCGAAACCGGCGAGGCCCGCGAAGTCCACCATTTCTGCGCGCTCGCCGGCTACGGCGCGGAAGCGGTCAATCCTTATCTCGCCTTCACGACGCTCGAGCAGATCCGTGTTGAGAACGATTTGGCGCTGACCGCCGCAGACGTGCAGAAGAATTATTTGAAGGCGGTCGGCAAGGGGATTCTGAAGGTCATATCCAAGATGGGGATATCGACCTATCAGTCCTATTGCGGTGCGCAGATCTTTGATGCGGTCGGGCTCGCCAGCGATTTTGTCGAGAAGTACTTTACCGGTACGGCGACCACGATCGAGGGTGTGGGGCTGCGCGAGATCGCCCAAGAGGCGGTCGAACGCCATCGCCATGCCTATGGCGAAGACCCGCTCTACCACGACATGCTCGATGTCGGCGGCGATTATGCGTTTCGCCTGCGCGGCGAGGATCATGCCTGGGCGCCGCAATCGATCGCCAAACTGCAGCATGCGGTGCGCGGTAACTCGCTCGCCGAATACCGGGCTTTTGCAGCGACGATCAACGACCAGAGCGAGCGATTGCTGACCATCCGGGGTTTGATGTCGTTCGAATTTGCCTCAGAGCCGGTGCCGCTCGACCAAGTCGAGCCGGCGAGCGAGATCGTCAAGCGCTTCGCGACCGGGGCCATGAGCTTTGGCTCGATCAGCCGCGAGGCGCACACGACATTGGCGATCGCGATGAACCGCATCGGCGGCAAATCCAATACCGGCGAAGGCGGCGAAGAGGCGTCGCGATTCAAGCCGCTCGACAACGGCGACTCGATGCGCTCGGCGATCAAGCAGGTCGCATCGGGACGGTTCGGCGTTACGGCCGAGTACCTGGTCAACGCCGACGATCTGCAGATCAAGATGGCGCAAGGGGCCAAGCCCGGCGAGGGCGGTCAACTGCCTGGCCGCAAGGTCGACAAGATCATCGCCGGGGTGCGCTACTCGACACCGGGGGGGGGCCTCATTTCGCCTCCGCCGCATCATGACATCTATTCGATCGAGGATCTGGCGCAGCTGATCCATGACTTGAAGAATGCCAATCCGCGGGCACGCATCTCGGTCAAGCTCGTCTCCGAAGTCGGCGTCGGCACCGTTGCCGCCGGGGTCAGCAAAGCGCGTTCCGACCATGTCACCATCGCCGGGTTCGAGGGCGGTACCGGCGCCAGCCCGCTGACCTCGTTGACCCATGCCGGCTCGCCTTGGGAGATCGGGCTCGCCGAGACGCAGCAGACATTAGTGCGCAACGGGCTGCGCGGCCGGATCGCGGTCCAGGTCGATGGCGGGCTGCGCACCGGCCGCGACGTGGTCGTGGGAGCGATGCTCGGCGCCGACGAATTCGGTTTTGCCACGGCACCCTTGATCGCCGCGGGCTGCATCATGATGCGCAAGTGTCATCTGAATACCTGCCCGGTCGGTATTGCGACGCAAGATCCGGTATTGCGTGCCCGCTTTACCGGCCAGCCCGAGCACGTCATCAATTATTTCTTCTTCGTCGCCGAGGAAGTACGCGAGCTGATGGCGAAGCTCGGCTTCCGCACCTTCAACGAGATGATCGGTCGGGTCGACAAGCTCGACATGGTGCGGGTGATCGATCACTGGAAGGCCAAAGGGATCGACCTCTCGCGCCTCTTGTACCAGGAACCGGCGAAGCCCGGAATCGCGATCTATAATTGCGAGCGACAGCAGCACCATCTCGACAAAGCGCTCGACAACGAGTTGATCGCCGAGGCACAGCCGGCGCTGGAGCATCGCGAGCCGGTGCGCATCGAACGCGAGATCCGCAACGTCCACCGCACCGTCGGCGCGATGCTGTCGGGCGAAGTGGCGCGGCGGTATGGCCATGCCGGCCTCACGCAGGACACGATCTGGGCAACATTTCGCGGCAATGCCGGGCAGAGCTTCGGCGCGTTTTTGGCGCATGGCCTGACGCTCGAGCTCTATGGCGATGCCAACGACTATACCGGCAAGGGCTTGTCGGGCGGGCGGCTGATCGTGCGCCAGCCGCCGGCAGCGCGGCGCGCGCCGACCGAAAACATCATCATCGGCAACACGGTGCTTTACGGCGCCATTGCCGGCGAAGCCTATTTCGAGGGGGTCGCCGGCGAGCGCTTTGCGGTACGCAATTCGGGTGCGATCGCGGTCGTCGAAGGGACGGGCGACCATGGCTGCGAATACATGACGGGCGGCGTTGTCGTTGTCATCGGCGATACCGGACGCAATTTTGCTGCCGGCATGTCGGGCGGCATTGCTTATGTGTGGGATCCGAAGGGCTGTTTCGTCAGTCTCTGCAACCGGACCGAGGTCGAACTCGAACCGATCGCCGCAGAGGAGGCCGACGACGATGCCGAGCCTGAGGATCGGCCGCGGCAGCGCGCGCCGAGCGTGTACGACAACGGCATGGGCGATCCGCTGCGCTTCGACGCGGCGAGGCTGCGCATCGTGCTTGAACGCCATCACCTTTACACCGGCAGCGCCCGCGCGCGTGCCCTCCTCGAAGACTGGGACAACACCCTGGCCTCGTTCGTCAAGATCACACCAAAAGATTACCGGCGCGCGCTGCTCGAATTGCAGGCGGAGCGCGAGGCCGCTCAAACAGCGGCGGCCGAATGACCCCATCTTTGCATTCGCTTTCCTTCTTATGGTTTGACAGCGTGTCATGGCCGGACTTGTTCCGGCCATCCAAGCACAGCGAACGAGGGTGCTCCGTGGATGCCCGGGGCGCGCCCGGAGATGACGGATTTCATTGCCTCTTGAAATCTATATCCTGGACTGGCGGTCATGGGTAGACCGACGGGGTTTCTCGAGATCGAGCGCCGCGACCGCGCTTACGACAAGCCGGATATTCGCCGGCGCAGCTGGCGCGAGTTTGTCAAGCCGCTGCCCGAGACCGAGACCCGCGAACAGGCGGCGCGCTGCATGGATTGCGGCATTCCGTTTTGCCACGACGGCTGCCCGGTCAACAATCTGATCCCGACCTGGAACGACCTCGTCTACCGCGACCAGTGGCGCGCAGCGCTGCAGACATTGCATTCCACCAATAATTTCCCGGAATTCACCGGCCGGGTCTGCCCGGCGCCATGCGAAGCGGCGTGCACGTTGAATATCGACGACAATCCGGTAACGATCAAAACCATCGAATGCGCGATCGTCGACCGCGGCTGGCGGGAAGGCTGGATCGGGCCGATGCGTCCGGTGCGGCTGACCGGCAAGAGCGTCGCGGTTGTCGGGTCGGGTCCGGCCGGTCTTGCCTGCGCCCAACAATTGGCACGTGCCGGGCATGCCGTCACTGTCTTCGAAAAGGCCGACCGCATCGGCGGATTGCTGCGCTACGGCATCCCCGATTTCAAGATGGACAAGTTGCTGATCGATCGCCGCATTGCCCAGATGACGGCGGAAGGTGCGAGCTTCCGCACCGAAACCACGGTCGGCGCCGATATCTCAATGGCTGCACTGCTCGATGAATTCGACGCTATAGCGATGACCGGCGGCGCCGAGATGCCGCGCGATCTCGAGGTCCCGGGGCGCGAGCTCGACGGCATCCATTTCGCAATGGATTACCTGCCGCAGCAGAACAAGCGCAATGCCGGCGACAGCGAGGAGCGCGCCGCGCCCAACGGCACGATCAGCGCCGAGGGCAAGCATGTCGTCGTCATTGGCGGCGGCGACACCGGCTCCGACTGTATCGGCACTGCGGTGCGCCAGCGTGCCGCCTCGATCACTCAGCTTGAAATTCTGCCCAAGCCGCCCGAACGCGAAAACAAGGCGCTCGTCTGGCCCGACTGGCCGATGAAATTGCGCACGTCATCGTCACAGGAAGAAGGCTGCGAGCGTGATTGGGCGGTGTTGACCAAACGGGCACTGGGCGATAACGGGACTATCGCCGCCCTCGAATGCATTCGCGTCGACTGGATCAAAAGCGCCGACGGCCGCTATCAGATGCACGAGATCCCGGACAGTGGATTTACATTGAAGGCCGATCTCGTGCTGTTGGCAATGGGTTTTCTGGGGCCGGTCAAACCCGGAATGATCGAGCAGTCGTGTGCCGAATTGGACGCTCGCGGCAATGTCCGCGCCAACACCGTCGACTACCACACTTCGGTGCCGAAACTGTTCGCCGCCGGCGACATGCGCCGCGGCCAGTCGCTGGTCGTCTGGGCGATCCGTGAAGGCCGGCAATGCGCCCGCGCGATCGACGAATTCCTGATGGGCTCGAGCCTGCTGCCGCGGTAACGCGTAAGTCCGTTCAGGTGGCTCATGCCCACTGCAATAGACTCGGCATGTCCGGACCTGTTCGGGCATCCACGGAAACTGGCGGCGCGCATGCGGCGGGTTGTCGATAGCCGGAACTCGTCCTGCCGTGACAATAAGGGTGCCTGAAAATTGCGCAGTCAGCTAAAATCCTGCGAGCAGTGACGCAAGGTTCAGGTCATGATGAAATTCGACCATCTCAGCATCCCGGTCAGCGATGCAAATCGCTCGCGCGACTGGTATGTCGAATCCCTCGGCATGACAATCGAGTTCGAGCTTCCCGAGCGACGCGTCATCGCGCTGCAAGACAGCGGCGGGTTCACGATCTTTTTGCACGAAGTTTCAGCGGCAATTGCTGCGAATGGATGCGCCCTGTGGTTTCAAGTCGATGATGTGGACGCGACATTTGCCGATTGGTCGGCGCGCGGTGTCGCGTTTACCCATCCGCCGCGCAAATCCTTTTGGGGTTATGGCGCAGAACTCGCCGATCCCGACGGCTATTTGATCCGTCTGTGGGACGAACGCTCGATGAAGGAGAAGGGAGCGTTGGGAGGCGAGGCCGGCCCCGATTAAGCGGCAATCGCCGCCAGATGCCCGCGCGCGGCATAGTCGAGAATTCGCCGATCTCTGGTCATCAAGGCTGCCCCGGTAACCCTCGCCGTGGCGACGATCATCCGGTCGGCAGGGTCATGGTGGAATTGCCCGGGCAGTGCATAGCTCTCAACCGCAATGGAGGGACTTAACGCCTCGATAGCTGGCCCGGGCGCGGCTAACGCCTCTTGGAACCACAAGCCTATCGACTTCCCCAGGAGAATCCGGCCTCGCGCTGCCAAAAGGGCGATTTCCCACAGTGAAATCGCTGCGATCCACAACCTTCCAGAACCCAACGCTCGGCTTATCGTTTGCCGCGAAGCCGCATCAAGCTGACCACTTCCGCCGACCAGCCAAAGCCAGATGTGAGTGTCAAGTAACAACTTCTGCCGGTCAGATGTTGTCGGCATCGCCGGTCCAGTCGAGGTCCTCGATCGGCGAGATGATATCGCCGCAGATCGTGATCGTGCCGGCCATTCGCCCAAAAATGTCGATCGCGTCCTGATCGATTGGCACCAGTTTCGCCACCGGCTTCCCTCGTTTGGTGACGATAATTGGGCGACGGGTATTCGCCACTTCATCGAGCAGGCGCAGGCACTCCGCTTTGAAGTTCGCGGCTGGGATGTGCTTAACCTCGGGTTCGGTCATCAGGTATGTCCATGGTCGTCTTTAGGTGACCATATTGGCCAGCGCTATGTTTTGATCAAGATGCTCTCTGACACCGACACCTCTAAATCTAAAATCGGAGGAACGATGGTTGCGGCAGTGATTGCGGGGACGGGTATCGGGCAGCCGGTGCGGCGCAAGGAAGATCTTCGGCTGCTGACCGGCAGAGGATGCTTTACCGATGACATCGCATTGCCGCGGATGGCCCATGCCGTCATTGTCCGCTCGCCGCACGCGCACGCGCGCCTCGGCCCGATCGACAAAACCATGGCGCTGGCCATACCGGGGGTGCTCGCCATTCTGACGGGCGCCGACTATATCGCCGACGGGCTCGGGCCGATCCCGCACAATCCAGGGCTGAGCGCGCCGCCCGATGTGCAGGCGCGAACCCGGGGGATCGAACCGATCGCAACAACCCACTTCCCGCTGCCGACCGACAAGACCCGCTATGTTGGCGAACCGGTCGCGATTGTCGTCGCCGAAACCACTGCCGCCGCGAAAGATGCTGTCGAAATGCTCGATATCGGCTATCAGCCGGTTGGCAATGTGACGCGTGCCGGCGATGCCTTAAAGCCCGAAGCGCCGCTGTTGTGGGAGACCGCCCCCGGCAATCTCTGCATCGATATCGAACTCGGCGACGAGGCCGCGACGGCCGCCGCGTTTTCTCGCGCAGCCCATGTTGTTCGGCTCGAAACCTGGGCGCAGCGGGTTACCGGGGTGCCAATGGAGCCGCGCACCAATGTCGCCGATTACCATCCGGCGACGGGTCAGTACACGCTCTACACCGGCAGCGGCCGCGGTGTTGCCAAAGTCCGGTTCGACCTTGCCCAAATATTGGGAGTGGCGACCGAACAGGTCCGCGTGCTGTGCCATGACATGGGCGGCAATTTCGGCACGCGCAATCTTTTCTACCCCGAATATGCACTGCTCGCTTGGGCGGCGCGCCGGACTGGCCGGCCGGTAAAATGGACCTGCGAGCGCAGCGAATCCTTTCTCAGCGACTGGCAGGGCCGCGATCTGACGGTCGCAGCCGAGCTCGCCCTTGATGCCGACGGCCAGTTTCTTGCCGTTCGCGGCGCCAATTTGAGCAATCTCGGCGGCCATGCCGTGGCCTTTGGGCCGCTGCAAAAAGGGCTTGGCCTGATGTCGAGCGTTTATCGCATCCCGGCCGCGTATTTTCGCGGGCGGGGAGCGCTCTCCAATACCATGCCGACCACCCCCTATCGCAGCTCCGGGCGGCCCGAGGCGATTTTTGTGGTCGAACGTCTGATCGATCTGGCGGCCGACCGATTGGGCCTCGACCCGGCCGCACTGCGCCGCCGCAATCTGATCCCGCCCGCGTCGCAACCTTATTCGAACCCGCTCGGCCTCACCTATGACAGCGGAGATTACCCGCAGGCGATGGACACTGCATTGGCGCTTTCTGACTGGGACGGTTTCCCGGCGCGCCGCGCCGAAGCCAAGAGCCGCGGCAAATTGCGCGGCATTGGTATTGCCAATTACATTGAGATCACCTCGGGCGCGCCGCGCGAGCGCGCCGAAATCGCGGTGTTGCCCGACGGCAAGGTCGAGCTTGTCATCGGTACCATGGCCTCGGGACAAGGTCACGAGACGAGCTTTGCCCAGCTTGTCAGCGAATGGCTGGGCGTGCCGTTTGACAGTGTCGCTTTGGTCGCGCATGACACCGCGCGCGTGCAGGTCGGCGGCGGCTCACATTCCGGCCGCTCGATGAAACTGGCGACCTCGATCATTGGCCAGGCGACCGACGATATTATCGATCAGGGCCGCAAGATCGCGAGCTTTCTTCTCGAAACCGGCGAGCCCGACATCGAGTTTCTGGAGGGGCGGTTTCGCGTGGCCGGCACCGATCGCGACATCGGCCTCTTCGAGGCCGCCGCGGCAGCCGCCACGCGTGAGGACCTGCCGCAAGAATTGCGCCGGCCGATCGCCGCGATCTCGGACCAGACCCTGCCGGTCGCGAGTTTTCCTTACGGCACGCAAGTCTGTGAGGTCGAGGTCGACCCCGAAACCGGGGCGGTCGATATCGTCGGCTACAGCGCGGTCGATGATGTCGGTCGTGCCATCAACCCGATGATCGTGCACGGTCAAACCCATGGCGGCATCGCCCAGGGCGTCGGCCAGGCGCTCTTAGAGAATTGCCATTATGACCCGGACACCGGACAACTGCTGGCGGCGAGCTTTATGGATTACGCGATGCCGCGCGCCGACACCTTCCCGATACTACAGACGGCACTCAGCGAGGTGCCAACACCGACAAACCGGCTGGGTGTGCGTTCTGCCGGCGAGGGTGGCACCACCCCGGCATTGGCGGTTGTGATCAACGCCGTTGTCGACGCGCTTTGCGAACTGGGCGTGCGCCACGTCGAAATGCCCGCCAGCCCCGAGCGGGTCTGGCGCGCGATCCGAGCGGCGCGCCGGTCATAACCCTTCGCGAGGCGGTGAGGCTCTGCGGTTGCCGACGCCTCAGATCAAACAGTTACGGCTCTGGGCGGTCGAGCTGATTGACGCGGCAGATCACATCGAACGGCGTCGCGAACGCATACCGAGCCATAAGACCGGCCGCAGGCAGAGGGAGCCTGCGTGATCACTGCGGAGAAGCCCGCAAGCCGCAAAGCGCCACTCATCCTCTAATCGGCCGAGCGATCGCGCTCGCTCCCAGGGCTAACCGGTTGGCAGGCCCGACCACAGAATTGTCAGACGCCCACCCCCATGTGGTCGGCGGCGGAGCCTTCGTTAACCGACTACGTTGATCCGCCTTATTTACCCAAATCGCTTTCTTTAGACGGCTTCGTAGTGGGTCCGCCGCGTTCAGTATCGGGCGGCGCGCTCGATCCCGCCGCGAGGTTGGCATTGCCGGTCAGCACTTCCCAAGTTTGAGCATCAAGCGATGCCGTCTGAAGTAAACCGTTCTTCTGTTGGAACTGTTGCAGGGCGTGCTTTGTCTCGGGACCCAAGACGCCATCGAGCGATCCATTATAGAGCCCGCGATACCGAAGTTCGGCCTGCGCCCAGCGGATGTCGTCTTTGCGCAGCTGCGCCTGCGCCCAGCGGCTGTCTTTGGTTCCGAGATTGTCGCCAGTCCGTGTAGTTTGCCATGCAGCAGGGATGCTTGCGGCATTTGCCCTATTGCCGACGTTGGAAGAGTAGCTCAGGGTCGCGCCTCCGGCACCCAAAGCGAGTACCGAGGCGGTCCCTAAGACCAGGTTTCGGATCAAGTTTCTCATCGTCACCTCCACGTAAATTCCCCGGCGATTGCCACGCCGCGGCTCCAAGCCATTGTCAACCATCGAGTTCCCCTACTCTCCGAGATTTACATCGGATTTTAGTCTGATGATCGGGAAGCTGTGATGTATGACCCCAGTCCAGATCTACGGTAGCATCAAGCAATCGGAACAGAGAACATCCGACTACGGGTTGAACATAACTGAAAATAAACGGTTCCAAGGTTGCCGATTCGGTCTTGGGTTGACATTTTTTGGCCACAGCGCACAACGGAACCTGCGTCAGAAACGCTTGTTGTCTGCCTTAACCAAAGGGCTTACAAGTATAGCAGTGGCACTTGCATCTGTTCTCTTGGGAGGAAATGAATGCATGATCCACAAGAGCTTCGTGACCTTGCACGAAAATGCCGTGCGATGATGAACATTTCACTTAGGCCAAGCGTCAGTAGGCAGCTTTGGCTTTGGACCGCGGAGCTGGCCGATTACGCCGATGAAATCGAGCGGTGTTCCGAAGGCTCACCCGTGAGTAATACCGGCTCTGAAAAGGGAGAGCTCACGTGATGACCGAAGTGGAAGCCCGCGATCGGGCCGAAAAGCTCGCCTCCTGTATGGGTATCGACTTTTACGTGGTGCGGAGCCGGGAAGGAGACTTCTCTGCCGTGCAAGTGCCTTCGGATGACTGCGAAATCCTTGCGACCGTCACGCCACCCGGCAGCGTGCACGCTCGAGGGCTGGAGTGAACGCGGCGGCCGGCATATTTACGCCAGGCCGGCTTGCTGATGGTGCAGTTTGGGCTTGTCGAGTTGGGTAATCGCCGGGTCCCACAGTGGGGTCCGGGCCTAGCGGTCTGCGACAGGGTGGGGCGGCGACCATCGGGGCGGGGGACATCCCCGCTCGAGCGGCGGCCGAAGCGGGTTTGCCGCGGGGTGACCGGCGCAATGCGCATCTCGCCATCGGCGGCGCCGGCGCGTTCGCCGAGGAGGCGGGGGTAGGCTTGGGCCGGCAGCGCGCATTTTTGCGTCAAGGCTCCCGGCCGCCCTGCTCCACAGCGGCGCCGCGCAACCCCATCCTCGACTCGCCGCAAACGGCGTGCTTCTTAGTTCCAATGCTTTTGTGCGCAACGAGAAGCTCGCATGACCGATCGCTATGATGTCGTGGTTATCGGCGGCGGACCGGGAGGTTATGTCGCGGCGATCCGCGCGGCTCAGCTTGGGCTCAGAGCAGCCTGCGTCGACATGCGCGCGAGTCTTGGCGGGACATGCCTCAATATCGGCTGCATTCCGTCGAAGGCGTTGCTGCAGTCCTCGGAAAAGTTCGCCGATGCGCGCCATTCGCTGGCGGATCACGGGGTCGATCTCGGCGAGGTGCGGCTCGATCTCGCGCGCATGATGGACCGCAAGGATCGGGTTGTGACCACGCTGACGCGCGGCGTCGAGTTTCTGTTTCGCAAGAACAAGGTCGATTGGCTCAAAGGAGCCGGCCGCCTCGTGGCGCCGGGACGGGTGGTCCTCAGCGCGGCCGACAACGAGGCTCACGAGATCGAGGCTGGGGCGATTATCATCGCGACCGGCTCTGAGAGTGCCCCATTGCCGGCTATAGCGGTCGACGAGCGGCGGATCCTCTCCTCGACCGGCGCCTTGGCGCTCGACCACGTCCCCAATCGGCTCGCCGTGATCGGCGGCGGCTATATCGGGCTTGAACTCGGCTCGGTGTGGCACCGGCTCGGTTCGCAGGTCACGGTGATCGAGCTCCTCGACCGTATCGTCCCGACGATGGATCGCGAGCTCTCTGGCGGACTACAGCGGGCGTTGACGCGGCAGGGGATCAGGTTCGAACTCGGCGCCAAACTCGCCGCCGTGCGAGAAAGTCCTGATTCCCTCTCGCTCGAGATCGAGGGCGTCGAACGCCGCATCCTGGAGGCTGAGGCGGTGTTGATCGCGGTCGGCCGCCGCCCGTATACGCAAAGGCTGGGGCTCGATGCGGTTGGCGTTGCGTGCGATGCACAAGGACGGATCATCGTCGATGACGGCTTTGCCACCAATATCCCGGGCATTTATGCGATCGGCGATGTGATCCGCGGCGCGATGCTGGCGCACAAAGCCGAAGAGGAGGGGATCGCGATCGCCGAGCGTCTCGCCGGACAAAAGCCGTTCATCAACTATGACGCGGTCCCGGCAGTGATTTACACGTCACCCGAAGTTGCCTCGGTCGGCAAGACCGAAGAAGAGCTGAAATCGGCGGCCATTGCTTATCGGATCGGCAAGTTCCCGTTTACCGCCAATCCTCGGGCGCGCGCCAACGGCGAGACGGAAGGCTTTGTCAAGATCCTCGCCGAAGTCTCGACCGACCGCGTACTGGGCGTGCACATTATCGGACCTGACGCCGGGACCCTGATCGCCGAGGCGGCACTCGCGATCGAATTCGGCGCCTCGGCCGAGGATATCGCCCGCACTCCTCACGCTCACCCGACCTTGAACGAAGCGGTCAAAGAAGCTGCTCTCACCGTCGCGGGACGCGCGATCCATATCTGAGCATCTGCACCCGCCGCGCGGCGCTTGGGTGCTCCGGGACAGATCTCGTCACTCGGCGCACCAGGGAGGTGGTTGCGCGTTCATACCAACCGCATTCAGCAATGACCCCTTGGCCGGGCTCGACCCGTGGGCCTTCAGCCGGGCACGAGGGGTTGATGTTTTTGCCGGTTGGTCTCAGCCGGCAGCCACCCCGGGAGGTTTGTCGCCGAGCCGCAACAGCGGGACGAACAGCAAGATTATTGCGGTCGAGGCGGCCGAAACGATAATCAGCGGCGCCAACCGGTTGTGAAAGGCGTGTTCGTACAAAAACGAACCGAGATTGTCCGACGCCGCCGAGGACAGGTTGAGAACCGACATCAGTGCCGCAAAGGCAAAGCCTTCGGCGCGTTTTGGGCAAAAGTCGGCGGCGAGGCTGAGGGTCGCGACAAACGCGATCATGCCCGCCATACCGCTGAAAAAGTTGATGACTACGGCATTTGCGTGGTTCGAGAGCAGCAGGAATGCCACGGTCGTGATCGCGCCGGTTAAAATGCTGATATTTAATAGCCGGTGCGATGTCATTCGGTCGAACAATCGGCGATACAGCATGGCGCCGACGATCCAACCGGTCGAATTGACTGCACCAAGTATGCCGATAAAGTCCTGCGAAAACTTCAGCGTGTCGGTCATGTAGTAATAGAGAGGTAACCCGAATCCCGGATTGAGGTAATAGAGAAACAGAAAAACGCCGATCAACCACAACTCCCGCTTCGTGAAGGTTGCCGACAATCCGCGAAAGGTGTCCTTGAGTTCGGCGAGATTGAGACGGCTCGGAGTTTCGTCAATCAGAAACAGCGTGGCGAAGATGGCGGCAAAAGGGGCAATCGCAATGATCGCGGACGCCATATGCAGGGCGCCCTGCGGCGACAATCGTGCGACCAATTCGCCGCCGAGCAAGGCGCTCGCCACCGCGGCGATGTTGAACCACAGCCATTGCTGATTGACGAACCTGTCGCTTTGTCCGAGCCGCTGGCCGTTCTCGACCAGCACCGCGCCGCACAAGGTGCTCGAGATCGCCATCGCGTAAGCGGTCAGGAGCAGCACCAGGATCAACGGGCGCGGTGCGCTGAGGCGCGTCACCCAGAAATACGCCGCGGCCGCCGCGATATTGGCGAGGATCAAATAGGCTTTTCGTCGATACCCGAACAGCGGGACGAAATCCGAAACGATGCCGTAGACCGGTTTGATGATCCAGGGCAGGTTGAGCACCGTCAGCCCCGCCGTGACCTGCAGCGGGGTCCAGTCAAAAACCTGTTTTAAATAGTAGTTGAGGGGCTGGGCGATCAAGCCGCCGGTCTGCCCCAGACCCTCGACGATATAGACCAATGCGAAAAACCACATCAACCGGCGGACCTGCCGGCTTGCCGGCACGGGCTCGGTCGATTGCCCCAGACCCCCTCTCATCACGGTTTAAACGCGCCGCGCTGCAGGTCGCCGCTCGGCCATGCCGATAGCGAAGCGCTAACCCTCACTGGTCATTTGACCGCTACGATAGCCTCGATTTCGACCGGGATGCCGCCCGGCAGCGAGCTCATCCCGACCGCCGAACGCGCGTGCCGGCCACGCTCGCCAAACACCTCGACAAACAAATCCGAGCAGCCGTTGATCACCTTGGGTGATCTTCGAAATCAGGGGCCGCGTTGACCATGCCGAGTACCTTGACGATGTCTTCGACCCGGTCGAGATCGCCGCCCAACGCGTCGCGCATCGCCGCGATCAGCATCAACCCGACCCCGCGCGCATGCCGATAACCTTCCTCGACCGACATGCCGGCGCCGAGCTTCCCGCGCGGCGTCCCGCCGTCGGCGTCGGGCGGCTGCTTGCCGGACAGGTACAACAGATCGCCGATGCGTTTGGCGTGCACGTAACTGCCCCACGGCGCCCCAACCGGCGGCAACGTGATCCCCAATTCCTTCAGCCTCGCTTCAAACGCCATTGCGTTCTCTCCGCCATTTTCCACCGGCGCAGCATAGTCAAGGTGCCGGTCGATTTCAGCGGCATTGGTATTCGGCGATCTCGGCGCTGCCGTCGCGCGTGTCGGAGACGAGTACGGCGGATCTATTCCATGATCCGCAGTGGGCGCGGGCGACCTGTTCGGCCGCGGCCGAAGGTGTCGCGTCGGGGTACCACCGCAACGCAATCCGCTCCGGTGACTGGTTCAAGGTCCATGGCGGATAAAAGGGAGCCGCGAGCGGTGTGGGCGGCGGGGTGGCTGCCTCGGGCAGTCCCTCGCATCCCGCCACGAGCAGTGCCGCCATCAGCCCCGCCGCTTCGAGCGCTATCGACAGTTTTGCCATCACCGCCTCGCCTTGGTCGATCCCGCCGATCGTTTGCCGGCAAACGCGCTCGGTGATCGCCGGTTCGGCGCATTCGCGACAGGGTTAGGACGATCCGCCTTCGGGCAATCCGGCGCGGCGTAGCGCCGGGAAAAAATTCGCCTCGGCCAAGGCTCGGATCTTGGGGTCGTCAAACCAATTCGATTTCTTGACGCTGGCGAGGCTCGAATAGTTCTTGCTCAGAGCCTGCGCCTGGGCCAGCTCGGTCCGAGCGCGTTCGAGATCCCCTTTCAGCGCATAGCCGGCAGCCAGATAGGCATGGACATACCCCAGTCGGGGATTTTCACTGTTTGCCTTTTCCAGCCAGCCGATCGCCTCGTCGACATGGGACTGGAGCAACGAAATGACACCTATTCGTCCGTACCAGATCGCGATGCCGGGCTCGTGCGGACCAAGGTGGATGGCGTCCTCGAAATAGGGGATCGCCTCGTCGACAGCACCGGTCAGAAATTTGCACCAGCCCAGCCGGGCATAGGCCGGAGCGCGGCTGTGGTCGAGCGCGATGGCCGTCTCG
>JAFAHP010000744.1 GCA_019237175.1 Alphaproteobacteria bacterium | reverse complement strand
TGCCGTTCAGGGCGGAATCACCGGTTGTGTATGAGCCGAGCGAGATCGAGGAAGTCAACAACCTCGCCGCCCCCGGCCTGCAGCTCCGGGTAAGCCCGTCGCTGCATAGCCCTTATCGTGGCCACGGAGGATAGCGCACCAATTCGTCGCCGATCTCCGCACCGCGGGACAATAAAGGCCGACATGGACGCGGGCACCCATTGTCCCGGCCGCAAGCATCGGGTTTTCCGCAGTGCGGCAGCCACCCTCGGCGGATTGCCGCGAGTCGTCCGCCGCGGCGATGATAATCAGCACAGGTGCGCCGTAAAAGATATCGAACATCGGGTCGGAAAGCTGCCCGCAATATTGGGTGAGCGGCGACCCGGGTTGGGTTGTGGCGAGAAGGTGCCGCTTGACCCGCTCAGAATCTCTCTCCAGCGCGCCTCGCCCTCGCTAATCACGAAGGCCAGGGCTGGGGAGAAGTCAGTGCACGGCGTGCTGTCCGGGGTATTTTACTCTTACGCCGCCGACGCCGTGAAACGGCGCCAAACCAGACGGACTGCGTTCAACTCGAAGGTACGACGCAGAAAGCTGCATCCTGCTGATCTGGCTCGACACCGGGCACGACGATTTCGCGCTCGCGCGCCGGTGGCGCGGCGCCTGGGACCCGAAAGCCCGAAATGTCCAAACGATCGATCGGCGTCTCGTCTGGCGCCGGCCGCTGCGGGACCCAGGCATAGGGCGCGCGATAGGCGCGATAAATCATATTGAGCCCACGCTTGTTCCGGTAAGGACTGATGTACTCCCAAACCAGTTCGTGGTCTCTGGTGACCTCGAAAATACGGCCGTCCGATCCCTCTGTGATCAGTGTATTGCCATTGGGCAGACGTTGGGCACTGCTGACAAAAGGGCTGTAAAAGCGCGAGGCGTCGAGGGGTACGACGAAACCGGCCTCAACCGGCGTATATTGCCAGACGATCTCGACCGAGACCGGATCTATTTCCAAAACACGCGAATAATCCCGCCTTGCGTTGTGACGGCCGGTTGGCGAAGCAGGGTTGGGCTCACCGTAGCCTGCCCAGCCGCCATTGTCGAACACCAGCAAATTACCTTCGCCCGGCAGGCCGCGCGGTATGATGTGCGGGTGGTGCTGACCAATGATCCAACCCAGTGCACGCTCTCGTTCGCTGCCGTTGTAGTTCGGACCCAGTCGCCAGGTGATATTACCGGTTCTTCGGTCGATGATGGCGATGATGTTCGCCTCCCGAGAACTCCAGATGATATTGTCGGAGTGAAAACGGGCATCACCGGCATCGAAATGACGGTTTGCGCCAACCAAGGATGCAGAGTTGATGTGCAGCCAATCCCCGATTGAGCCAGTCGCTAATTTTCTGAGGTTGGGGTTACGGAACAGAACGGCTTTTGCTGCATCATCGAAACCCAACTCGTCGAAATGTTCAGAGGCACGCCATGACCATAAGATTTCGCCCTCCCAGCTCACCTCGATGAGCTTGTCGTCGAGCAGTGTGCGATCCGAGATCTTTGGATTCCGCACATCCTGGTGCACCAGGAGCAGTGTTTTGCCGCCATGGTTCATTGGCGCCGGGCCGGGTGCGTAATATCCGACCGGGCTGCCTTCGCGCTGAAAGTCGTGATGCTGGCGGGCGTACCACCGCGGCTCGTGTCCGGGATCGGTGAGATACTCCAGCCGGCTGAACCGCCAAACAATGTTGCCCTCCCAATCGACCTGGACCAGATCGGTTTGGTCCTGGTAACTATGATCTGGGTCGCGAAGCCCGGTGCTGCCGATCACCTGCCCGTCCGGCAGCAATTTGTTCGGAAAGCCTTGCAGGCCTTTCCACAACTGCACCTCTCTTCCATTCATGTCGATCACCAAAGCGCCAAGATCCGGCGCCGGAAAAATCGTGTATCCGCTCCACGCCTTGACCGGATCATACACGGTGACGCCGGTCGGATAGATCGTCGGATGGCCCATCTTCGTCCCTGATCAGCAAACGGCAGAAGTAGTGTCGAGCGCACGCAGACTGTGGACATGCCGGCCCCTAAAAGCACAGTGCGGCATCGGACCCGGTGCGTCAAACGTATTACTGCCGCAGGCGGATTTTTTACCGGCCGCCTTTGCAATCCAAAAACAACGTTTTGCCCTGGTTTGGCCGGCCTCTCCGATCAAGATCGCACTCTGCTCGTGTCTCAAACCAGCTGTTAGCTGGTTGTCGCTCGCTCCTGTTGCCAGAGAAGAAGCCGCTGCTGCATCCGGCGAACATGACCGCCCGGCCAATAAACGCGGCCGCATTCGGGGCACACCCGCAACGGGCCGCCGGCGTGTCGGGACCTTTCCGGCACCAGCTTCGCCAACTCCGGCGCCGCAATCTCCAGTGACCGATTGTCGATAAGGCAGCGAGTGAACGGCGCTTGCTGCCAGTCGAGACCGAATGCCCTCCGCAGAGCCCGAGCAGCCGCGTCGATGCCTTCGCCCGGAACCAGCATGACCGATGCTGTGCCCTTGGCAGTGGCGGCGAGATGCCGGTCCCTGGTCAGCAGTACCCGATCCTCATCGGCGCAACGGAGGACGATTGTCCGGTCCGGAAGCCCGCCTTCGGCAATGACGGTGTCGTAACCGGCGGCACGCAGCCAGCGGCCGAGATCGCGCAACATCTCGTCGCACAAGAAGCGCAGCTCTCTGGCGTGACCCGGAATTACGCGGTCATCAAATGTCATCTCGCCAGAGCGTTTCTCCGCCGGTCCGGTCCGCTCGGCTCCCGGCATGGGTCACGACCCGCCGCCAAGCCTCCGGCGCACGTCGTGCCAGGGAATTGCGGAGCCGGGGTCGGTGAGGTGCTCTGCCCAACGGCGATCGAGCTCGGCGCGCTGCTCTGGCCCGAGTTCCAACTCGGCATCACGCTCCTCGTCGGTCAGACTTTGCCAAAGAATAATCGCAACCTCGGCGCGTTCGCCTGGCGGCAGTTTCAGCAGTTCAGCAAGATCAGTCGGTGACATCGGTCAATCTTCCCACGGAGTCGCAAGCTGGGCAATCTCACCCGCCGGCGAATGGCGCCGCTGCCGACGACCCATTGCCTCTCTATCGTGAGAGTGGGCTGATGTGGTCCGCGTACCCGGATTTGTCAAAACTCTCGTACAGAAAGCTGCGGACCTGCATCCACGCATCTTCTGTCACTTTCGCATTCCCCGGGGGTTAGAGGATGAAGCTCAATTTCCCATGCGGCCGCAGGGTTTCGAGATCGAGCATCGCCCGCCGCTCGCGGAAGAGGAGACCGCGAGGGCCGCGCACCATTACGTGCGCATAGCGCCCGACATAGACGTCGGCCTGCTCGTGCTGAAAGCGCCAGACGGCAAAATTAGCGGTGGCGCGCGCCTCGTCGGTTCCGGCCGCGAGGAGCCGCACATTGGTGATCAGCCGTCGGGTGCGTGAGCGCGGGTTTTCCGCCCAGGCCGTGCCGCTCAGCAATTGGCGGACGCGCGAAGCGAGGGTGCGCCGGTCGTCGGCAATCAGGAACAGCGTATCGTGGTGATCGGCGTCAGGCGCGTCGAGCGGCGGCACCAGATAGCGCACGTCGGGCGCCATCAGCTCGAGCCACTCCTCAAGCCGCCACTCGTCGAGGAGGGCGGCCTCATCGATCAGAAACCGCTCGATCTCGCCGATCGTGAACGATATGTCATTGGCCGTCATTGCACTCGTCTCTTTGTTGGCGCTGCACGTCCAATTACCTCGCCCCGCAAGCGGGGCGAGGGAGTAGCCGGCGCTCATTCGGCGGCTTCACGTTGCTGCGGCCGGTCGGCGCAATCGGTCGGGCCGCGCATTCCTTGCACCAGCGCATGCCAGCGCCGCCAGAATGCGCGCATCTGCAATTCGTCCTGGCTCGACGGCTGCTCCCGTCCCATGCCGCGCGACATGTCAGACCATGAGAGTTCGCGCCATGCCGCAAAACCGCGTTGGCAGCCTTCGAGTGCATAGACATCGTCCGGAGTGCCAAACCCGGCGGGCCCCAAGAACGAAATGAAGTTTTCAAAGCGCCGCTGCCGCAATTCCGGCGACTCGCCGCGCGGCAGGTTGGCCCAGGCGTCGATCTCCATGTAGTCGGGCGCCAGCGGATAGAAGGTGCGGATCGTGTGCCACGACGAAATCAGGATCAGATTGGGAAAGATGAACAGGTTGCGGCTGAAGTCGGCGATGCGGTGGGCGCGCTCGGGGCCGACCCGCTCGACCAGCCGCTCACGAATGCGATCAAGCTCGCTCTTGGCGGTGCCGGTTATCGGCAACGCCCGCGCGCGGTTTTCGATGACCGCGTGCCCGCCGCCGAGCGCCAAGCCGATGCCCTGGATGCGATTGGGACCGGCCCAGCTCGACGTGTCCATTTCAATATCGGCGAGATACTGGTTGAAAAAACGCTGGTGGGTCGGGATCGCATGATAACCATCCATACTGTTTTCGACGAGCAGCTTCCAGTTCGCCTTCATGCTGTAGGCTTGCGAGCCGTGCGCGATCTCAAGGTCCCCGCCGCCAAATTCAAGCATCAAGTCGAGATATTCGCGGGCATTGCCGAGATAGCTCACGAGGCTTTCGATCGTCGGGTCGTAGCTGACGAACATCATGCCGCGGTAGCTTTCAGAACGCGGCACCGGCTTGAGGCCGAGCGCGGTGCGATCGAAGGCCGGGGTGTATGATTCGTCGCCGGGGACTGCGGCCAACCGGCCGGTCAGGTCAAAGGCCCAGGCGTGATAAAAGCAGCGTAACAGCCGGGTCGAGCCGGCAGGCTCGCGGCAGACGATATTGCCGCGATGCGGGCAGCTGTTCAAAAACGCATGCGCGATGCCGGCGCCGTCGCGAACCAGGATCAGCGGCCGACCGCCGACCCTGCGGGTGACATAATCGCCGGGGGTG
>JAFAHP010000741.1 GCA_019237175.1 Alphaproteobacteria bacterium | reverse complement strand
CCCAGTCGAGATTGACGCGGTGTTGCGTGCCGCCCGCGCGATCGTGTCGGGCAAGGTCATCGCGGTCGTGCAGCCCCACCGCTACACCCGGGTCGCACATCTTTTCGACGGCTTTTGCACTTGTTTCAATGATGCCGACATCGTCTTCGTCGCCGATATTTATGCCGCCGGGGAAGAGCCGATCGAAGGGGTGACGCGCGAGGCGATCGTCGCGGGGTTGATCGAGCACGGCCATCGCAACGTGCGGCCGCTCAGCGATCCGGCCGAACTTCCCGCTCTTATGGTTGAGTTGGCGCAACCAGGCGACATGGTTGTCTGCCTCGGCGCCGGCTCGATTACCGGCTGGGCCAACAGCCTACCACACGATTTGGCCGCATTGCAGCGTGGTACGGCCGCCCGATGAGTAGATCTGTGGCGGTTTCAACGACGCTGCCCAACTTCGCGCTGCCGACTGTGCGCGGCCGTCTCACAGCGAGAGCGCCGACCGCCGGCCATACCTGGTTCGGTGTCGGCGGCGCCGCCGACACACTGTTCGAGCCCGCCGATCGCGCCGACCTGGCGGCTTTTTTGGCGGCGTTGCCGGCGGGGTTTCCGATCACTGTGATCGGCGGGGGGGCAAATGTCCTGGTGCGTGACGGCGGTATCGCGGGGGTCACCATCCGCCTCGCGCGCAGGCTCGGCGGCCTGGCCACCGAAGGCGACGAGATCATTGTCGGTGCCGGCGCGCGGCATCTCAGCATCGCCCATTTCGGCGCGGCGAACGGCATCGCGGGCCTCGAATTTCTGTCCGGAATCCCGGGGACGATCGGTGGTGGACTGCGAATGAATGCGGGTGCCTATGGCCACGAAATCAGCGACGTGCTGGTCTCTGCGGAGGCCCTCGACCACGCCGGTCGCCAGCATGTGATTCTCCGCGACGCCATGGGATTTTCCTATCGGCACTGCGCCGTCGATTCCGGTTGGGTCTTTGTCGAGGCACGGCTGCGCGGGAAGCGCGGCGACCCGGTAGCGATCGCCCGCGAAATGGCCGAGATCCGTGTGATGCGTGAGGCGACGCAGCCAATCCGCACCCGCACCGGCGGATCGACATTCAAAAATCCACCCGGCCAATCTGCGTGGCGATTGATCGATGCGGCGGGCTGCCGGGGCCTCAGGCGCGGCGGAGCGATGGTATCGCCTGTGCACGTCAATTTCCTGATCAATACGGGCGGGGCCACCGCCGCCGATCTCGAAGGCCTGGGCGAAGAGGTGCGGCGGCGGGTCTTCGAGAATTCTGGTGTCGTTCTCGATTGGGAAATCCGCCGGATCGGCCGTCATTTGCCCGGGTTCGAGCCGGCCGCCCCTTGGGACGAGAGTGCCTGATGAGCAAAACCGTCGCATTGCTGATGGGCGGTTGGTCGCCCGAGCGGGAGGTGTCGCTCTCGAGCGGCCGAGAGTGCGCGAAGGCGCTCGCCGACCACGGTTATAGGGTTAAACCGATCGATGTGGGACGCGACTTGCCCGCCCTGCTGCACGCGCTCGTTCCGCGCCCCGACGTGGTCTTCAATGCCCTGCACGGCGTCGGCGGCGAGGACGGCACAATCCAGGGGGTGCTCGACATGCTGGGCATCCCATACACGCATTCCGGGCTGCGCGCCTCGGCGTTGGCGATGCATAAGCCGACGGCAAAGAACCTGTTTCGCGTGGCGGGCTTGCCGGTCGCCGACGATATCGTCGCTCGTCCCGAGGACCTCCTCATTTCCGACCCAATGGCCGCACCCTTTGTCGTCAAGCCCACCAACCAGGGGTCGACGGTCGGCGTGCGCATCGTCCGCCAAGGTGACAACGCTTGGCGCGAAGAGGTCAGGGATTGGTGTTACGGCGAGGAAATAATGGTCGAGCGCTTTGTCCCCGGTCGCGAGCTGACAGTCGCGGTCCTGGGCGACAGGGCCCTCGGTGTCTGCGAAATCATCCCGCGCAGTAGCAGCTTTTACGATTACACGGCCAAATATTCGCCTGGCGGGTCCGAGCACCTGGTTCCCGCACCGCTCCCGGTGCGTGATTACGATCTTGCCCTCGACATCGCGTTGCGCGCCCATGTGGCGCTCGGCTGCCGCGGCATCAGCCGAGCCGATCTGCGCTACGACGACACCGGCGATGGGGAGTGCGGCCTTTATCTTTTGGAAGTCAACACGCAGCCGGGAATGACCCCAACTTCGCTGGTTCCGGACATTGCCCGCCACGCCGGCATCGGCTTTGACGAGCTCGTCGTGTGGATGGTGGAGAACGCTGCGTGCGAAGGATGAGCGCGACGGCGCGGCGGGCGCGGCGCAGCCGGACCACAAGGTTGCGCGGCGGCGTCCTATGGCTCGGAATTGCGCTCCCTGTCGCAGCGCTGGCGTTCGCGGCGATAAAGATGCAGGCCTTGCCGAGTGGCAACGCGGTGATCATCCGGGGAGCGACCTATCTCCTACAGGCCAGTGCCATCCTCGGCTTCCGCGTCGCCGACGTCCGAGTTGAAGGCCGCAGCACCACCGATCGGGAGACGATTCTCGAAGCGCTGAATGCCCGGCCTGGCACGCCGATTCTCGCCGTAGATCCGGCCCAGGCCAAGCACCAACTCGAACGCTTGCCCTGGGTGCGATCCGCCGTCATCGAGCGGCGCCTTCCGGACACGATCTATGTCCGTCTCGTCGAGCGCGAGCCGATGGCGCTTTGGCAACACGGAGGCAAGCTCGATCTGATCGACCGCACCGGTGCTGTAATCCCAGTCAGCCGACTCGACCATTTTGCAAAATTGCCGATGGTGGTCGGCGAGGATGCCGCCGTCCGTGCCCCCGAACTGTTGGCCATGCTCGCCATCGAGCCCGATCTTGCCGCTCGCGTCACCGCCGCGATCCATGTCGGCGGGCGCCGATGGAACCTGCGCCTCGACAACGCGGTCGACGTATTGCTGCCGGCGGAAGATGCGCCGGCGGCGTGGGCGGATCTCGCCCGCCTGCAGCGCAACAGCGCGATCCTCCAGCGCGATGTGCGCGCGATCGATATGCGACTTCCCGACAGGCTCGTGGTTCGCGTCGCCCCGGAGCCGCCAAAAGAAGCCCCGCCAGCCAGGAAAGGACGCCCGACGGCGAAAAATACATGACCGCGATCGACGAGTTGCGGACCCGCGAGAAGTCGGCGAAAGCCAGCCGCAAACGCCCCAGCCGCAATAAGGCCCTGGCGGGCAAGCCGCGGCGTCTGGTAAGGCCGCCGCACCGCCCGCGCGGCAGTCTGATCGCCGCGCTCGACATCGGCACGACCAAGGTGTGCTGCTTTATCGCCCGGATACAAACCGCGCAGCCGCAGGTGATTGGCATCGGCCATCAGGTCTCGCGCGGTCTACGCAACGGGAAGATCGTCGATCTCGAAGCCGCCGGCCTCTCGGCTGTCGGCGCCGTGCATGCCGCTGAAGAGATGGCTGGCGAAACCATCCAGCAAATCGTAGCGAATGTGTCCGGCGGCTTTGGCGCCTCGCGCATCATCAAGGCCGAAATCAATGTCGCCGGACGCGAGGTCGGCGATAGCGAGTTGCAGCGGGTGCTTGATCAAGGTTACCAGCTGCGTGAGCCAGGTGACCGGCAAATCATTCATTCGGTGCCGGTCGGCTTCTCGATCGACGATAGCCGCGGTATTCGCGACCCGCGGGGCATGTATGGCGAACGGCTCGGCGTCAATATGAATGTCGTCACCGCGAGTGCGGCCGCCGTCCGCAACCTCAGCGCCGCTATCGGCCGCTCCCATCTCGAGATCGAGGCGTTGGTCGTCGGCCCCTATGCCTCCGGGCTTTCCTGCCTCGTCGAGGACGAAATTGGTCTTGGTGTGACCGTCATCGATATGGGGGGCGGGACGACTTCAATCGGAGTCTTTTTTGACGGCAATCTGATCTTCGCTGACTCGGTGCCGGTCGGCGGCTGCCACGTCACCAACGACATCGCCCGCGGGTTATCCACACCCATCGCCCACGCCGAGCGCATGAAAACGCTGTTCGGCACGGCGATTTCGACGAGTACCGACGAGCGCGAGATAATCGCCGTACCCCAGATCGGTGAAGAAGAAGAGGGGAACGCCAACCACGTCCCGAAATCGTTGCTTGTCGGCATCATTGCCCCGCGCATCGAGGAAACCTTTGAGCTGGTTCGTGACCGGCTCGAAGCCAGCGGCTTCGACAAGATGGCGGGACGGCGCGTGGTACTGACCGGCGGAGCGGCGCAATTAAACGGGGTGCGCGAGTTTGCCGGCTTGATTCTCGATAAGCAGGTGCGCATCGGTCGACCTTTGCGGGTCGCCGGGCTCGCCGAGGCGACCTCCGGTCCGGCCTTTTCCACCACCGCCGGGCTGTTGCATTTCGCGCTGTCGGAGCGCGCCGAAGTCCCGCACGCGAGCCGCGCCGCCGCCGGCGCGCCGAGCGGCTTTATCGGACGGCTGGGGCATTGGTTGAAGGAGAACATTTGAGTTTGAGAGGGCTCTCTCCGCCACCGCTATCCGGATAGGCGAAAAAGGACTACATCGGTTTGGCCAAATGAGGGGGAAGCCCGGACTGGTCCGGGCATGACGAGGCTGCGCAGCAGTGGAGGACGCATGATCAATCTCAGCATCCCGAGGGACGAGCAGGAGATGAAACCCCGCATTACGGTTGTCGGGGTCGGCGGCGCCGGGGGAAACGCCGTCAACAACATGATCCGGTCGAACCTGGTCGGTTGCGACTTTGTCGTCTGCAATACCGACGCGCAAGCGATGGCGCAATCATCCGCACATCGCAAAATCCAGTTGGGGATCGGCGTCACCCGCGGGCTTGGCGCCGGTTCGCGGCCCGATGTCGGGCGCGCCGCCGCCGAGGAGGCTCTCGACGAACTACTCGAAGCGATGCAGGGTTCGAACATGGTGTTCATCACCGCCGGCATGGGCGGAGGCACCGGCACCGGTGGCGCCCCGGTCATTGCCCGCGTCGCGCGCGAATCGGGGATATTGACCATCGGCGTTGTCACCAAGCCCTTTCATTTTGAGGGCAGCCACCGGATGAAAATCGCCGAAGCCGGGATCGAAGAGCTTCAAAAATTCGTCGACACTCTGATCATTATTCCGAATCAGAACCTGTTCCGGGTCGCGAACGAACGGACGACCTTTGCCGACGCCTTCAAGATGGCGGACGACGTGCTGCACTCCGGGGTGCGCGGGGTCACCGACTTGATGGTGATGCCGGGCCTGATTAACCTTGATTTTGCCGACATCCGTACGGTCATGAGCGAGATGGGCAAGGCGATGATGGGTACCGGCGAGGCCGAGGGCGATCGTCGAGCCATTGATGCCGCCGAGGCCGCGATCTCCAATCCGCTGCTCGAAGACGTGTCGATGAAGGGCGCAAAGGGCGTCCTGATCAACATCACCGGGGGCTCGGACATGACCCTGTTCGAGGTTGACGAGGCTGCGAACCGGATCCGCGAGGAGGTCGATCCCGACGCGAACATAATCTTTGGTTCGACCTTTGACGATTCGCTACCCGGAAAGATGCGCATCTCGGTCGTTGCCACCGGGATCGATGCTGAGGCACTCACCCAGACACGGCCCGCGATTAGCCTTGTCAGCAGCCGCCATACGCCGGCGCTGCGCGAGGCGACAACCGGCGGTTACGCACAATCGGTACTGACCCAGAACGCCGCACCGACGCTGCCCGATGGGGGGCATGGTGAGCCGGAGAGCGAACCCGTGCCGCCGGCCGCGGCAACTGCCGAGACCGCAGCCATGCGGGGTGGCGCCTTTCACGCACCCAAACCCGCGGATGCCGGACCGACACGCCCGATCCCGTTGACCCAGCCCGCAGTGCCCGCCGCTGCGCCGCCGCGCGATGCGGCGCCGAAATCCAAGGGACGCGTACCGAGCCTGATCGAAAGGGTCACCGGCGTCGGCCGGGCGCGGTCGGCGCCGCCGGAGCCCCAGCGTCAGCCGATCCCGCCCGCGATTAAACCCGCGCAGCCGCGGCTGGCCTCACTCGAACCGGCCGATCGCCCGGGTGCCAAAGAAGAAGATCTGCTCGATATTCCTGCCTTCCTGCGGCGCCAGGCAAACTAATTTCGGATCCAGCAAGCACCCTTTCCCATAGACCCCGTGGCCGCCCCCGGCCCCCGGGCTATGCGACCGATCGCTCGTCGCTGGGGTAACCCGGGGGATGGTCTGTCGGACGAAAACCCGAGGGTTGACCCGGCCAACACCTCTTGCGCTTGTCACGACCCAGCCCGCGCGGGTGACGCCTACGGGAGGGAGCTATTGCCACCCCGGTGCGCGCTCTACGTTGATCGCGGGCTTGGCCACAATCCGCTTGAACCAGTTGCACCGGCGAAGGTCAACGCGGCTCGCCACCGCGACGGCGTGGTTCTAAGTAACTGATCCGAACCGCGTTCATGGCCAGTGCAGCGCAACAATCTGACACAAAGAGTGATTTGTTGCGAAGCCGGGCTCCCGCTAGGTTTTGACGCGTTGGGGGCATTGAACGAGACGCGTTTACATGTTGGGGGAAGTTGGGGCGTCGTTTCAGCACACGCTGAACAGCGCGATTGGCTGCCGGGGGATTGCCCTTCATTCGGGCCAAAGGGTGTCGATGAACTTGATCCCGGCGCCGCCGGAAACCGGGATCATCTTTCGCCGAACCGATATTGGGGCCGAGATCCGCGCCGCTTGGGAAAATGTCGTCGAATCGGTTCGGTGCACGAGCCTGTCCGATGGCGCCGGGGCGCTGGTGGCGACGGTGGAACATTTAATGGCGGCGCTTTCGGGAACCGCAATCGACAACCTGATTGTCGAACTTGATGGACCAGAGGTGCCGATCATGGACGGCAGCGCCGCGCCATTTGTTTTTTTGATCGAATGCGCGGGCGTTGCCCAGCAGGATGCGCCGCGCCGCGCGATCACGGTGCGCAAGCCGGTCAGCGTCGTCGAGAATGGAGCGATGGCTGCACTCAATCCCGATTTCGGCTTCTCGATGAGTTTCGAGATCGACTATGACAATCCTCTCGTCCGGCATCAGCAAATGACCCTGGCGCTCGACACCGCTTCTTTTAAGTCCGAACTCAGCCGGGCCCGCACCTTTGGCTTTCGCAATGACGTCGATCGTCTGCGTGCCGCCGGTTTGGCGCGCGGGGGTTCGCTCGACAATGTGATCGTCGTCGACGGCCACCAGGTTCTGAACCGCGGGGGATTGCGCTACGAAAACGAGTTCGTTCGTCACAAACTGCTCGATGCCGTCGGGGATCTTTATCTCGCAGGCGCGCCGATCATCGGCCGGTTTCGTGGCGTGAAATCTGGACATAGCCACAACCATCGGCTGCTGACGGCGCTTTTCGCCGATGACGAGGCCTGGTCATATGCCGTGCCGGACCCTGCCCCGCGTCCATCCCGTTGCGTAAGCGCAGGCGAACAATTGCGGCTGAGCGCTTAATTCACCGCCGCGGCCACACCTGCCCTTGCGCGCGCGAAATGACGAGGGCATAAATTCGGGGGAAATCAACGAGACTGATCATGCGCTCGTCGCCCTGTGCGGTCCGTTATTGTGCAATCGCGCTGATCATTTCGCTCTCCGGTTGCGGCGGCGCGAGCAAGGACGCGTATATCGAAAAACCGGTCGACGATCTCTACAATCAAGCCATGGACCAGATGGTCGAAGATCGCTACGCCCAAGCGGCGGGCACCTTCAACCAGGTAGAAAGCCAACATCCTTATTCTATCTGGGCTACGAAGGCCCAATTAATGGCCGCTTATGCTCAATACGAGTCGGGAAATTATGACGAAGCGATCATTGCCGCCGACCGCTTTATCCAACTCCATCCGGGAAATCACGACGTTGCCTATGCCTATTATTTAAAAGCCATCTCCTATTACATCCAGATTGTCGATGTCGGCCGCGACCAAAAGACGACAGAATCTGCGGTAAAGGCGCTTGACGATGTCGTGCGCCGCTTCCCCGACAGCAAATACGCACGTGACGCCAAGCTAAAGCTCGATTTTACCCGCGATCATTTGGCCGGGAAGGAGATGGAGATCGGCCGCTATTATCTGAAACGTGGAGACTATCTGGCGGCGATGAATCGATTCAAGCGGGTGATCGACAAATATCAGACGACGACGCACGTTCCCGAAGCGCTCGAAAGGTTGGTCGAATGCGATCTGGCGCTCGGGCTGACCAGCGAGGCCAAACAAAACGCTGCGGTGCTCGGCTATAACTATCCGGGCAGCGGATGGTACGGGGATGCTTACGCCCTCCTAAAGGGAACTCAGGAACCCGACGCCCAGACACAAGGCTGGTTTAGCCGTACCTTCGGCAACCTGTTCTGAGTGTCCGGCCGGAGTTGAGAAGTTATTCAACTGTCATTGACGCGACAGTGCAGAGGTCTCTGCGGAAGTTATCGAATCAAGCAACCGGAGAGCCGGCTCGCGACAGGGGTCCGCGAGTGATCGGGTTGCCCGCCCCGGCGCGCGGACAAAAGGTCGACCGGCCAGGACGAATCAAGCGGATCGTAGGCAACGCGGAGATCCCAATCCAAAAGCAATGACGCTCGACGTCTACCCTGCCGGCGTGCATCGCGGGCAAGATTAAAAATTGTTCATTTCGACCCGATTGCGGTCTGATTTATTTCACCCCGCCGATGCAGCCCGTCGGCCGCTGGGGCGACCCGGCGCTCAGCGGCGACGGGAGCGGGAAAGAGGTAAAGAGCGATGCGGCGATCGATTATCGCAGGATCTATTGTTGCGCTGGCGGCCTCGGCGGCGATTGCCGCCCACCCCGGCGACGCAGCCCGCCGAGCGGTTGCCGGCGCACCGCCGGTCACATCCGCCGACGCTAACGCGGTTAGCGGAATCTATCTTTCAACCCAATATCCAGCGCTGACCGTGCGGGCGGGCGAAACCGCGACGATCGACCTCACCCTCCATAACTACCATCAACCGCCGCGGCAATTTTCGCTGTCGGTGCCGCAAGTGGCGAGCGGCTGGAAAGCA
>JAFAHP010000740.1 GCA_019237175.1 Alphaproteobacteria bacterium | reverse complement strand
CGCCCCGATGCCACATTCTCCCGACGATCCGTCGAGCGGTCGGGTCGACGCAGAAGCGCCGAGCGCGCCGTCTCCCGAAGGTGTAGCGAGCGAACCAGCGAGCCCGAGTGAGGTTAACCCGGCGGCCGCCAGCGGCGAACCCCCGAGACCGTTCCGCCGACGGCGCCGGCGCCGCGGACCACCTCGTCCAGCGGATCCGGCGCAGCGAGCGGCGGCACCTCCTCAAAGCCAAACCGAAGAGCCCGCGACGGCTGAGGACGCTCCCGAGAGCGAGGATTTGCCGGCTATGCCGACGAACGCCGCCGGACCTCGCAGGCGCCGACGCCGCCGTCGAGGGCCGAGGCGCGAGCCAGGCTCCGCGGAGCCGGCGGCAGACGTAACAGCCAAAGCCGCGGAGAGCGCGCCGCAGTCTTCTCCAAATGTCGCGCCGCCGAACGATGGCGAACCTCGACAGGACCGGCCGCCTGAACAGCCGCGCAGCCGACGGCGACGCCGGCGGCCCCCACGCCCCGCGGGAGGAAGCGCAGCCGAGGCTGACAAAATCGGCACTGCTCCGGCCGCCGAAGGAATCCCGGCGGGAGCACCGCGGGACCGATCCGCGCCCTATAGAGGCTCGCGAAACCGGGGACCACGTAACCGCCTCAGTGACGATCAACGGTCGCCGGAGAGAGGACCGGTGGGCGACAACCGGCGATCACCGGATCGCGGTGACCGCGGCAGGCGCGCATCAAGCCGCAACGATCGACGGCAGGGACGAGACCGCGACGCGCCGAGGAAGAAACCGGAGCAACGGCTTTATGCGCTCGAAGCGATCGTCGATCGTGGTTTTGAGGATGTGGTCGACGCGGTCGAGGACAACCTCACCCGTCGCGTCCACTGGACGATCGTCAAACGCACCGTGGCCGACCAAGAGAGCGGCAAGCCGATATCGGCTATCTATGTTCTGAAGCGCGACGGCGTCGACACCGAATTTCCCGGTCTCGGCGCTGCGCGGTCGGCGGCGAACAAAACCATCGTTCATCCCGAGAAGCTGACTGTGTCGAAGGCAGAGCACGCTGCAGAGCGCGCCGCAGCGAAGAAATAACCGGCTCGAACCGCCCGGAGGCGCTCCGCTCCCGCCGGGGATCGATTTCAAGCCTCGGCCGCTGTTACTTGATACCCTAGATTTGCCTCCCCACAGCCATGCACGGGCCGCATTCGATGATAAATGCAGGCACAGACGGGCCTTGGAGACTCACCGCGCTGTGGCTAGAACCGACCATTTATTTCATCGCGCAGCTTCGGCGCACGACAAAGCTCCGGGGGAAGATCGGGTTTCTTTGCGCTCGGCCGCACTGGCAATTGTCGGGCTCTCGTTGGTCGGGTGGGCTATCCTGCTGATCTTCGTTTTCCGATTGTTCGGTAGTTCCTAGAGGGCAGACCACTGATCAGCGGTTAATGTTTGACGACGGTGGGACCGGACTCTGCGATGAGCTCAGCGGCAGTAGTGCGGACCGAGGCTTTTGTAGCGGAGCGACCTCCAGCACGTTACGGTATATCCACAAAAACATCGTTGCTTCGAGCGTGCCTACCAAAACCCAACTGACCATGCCGACGCCTAGGAAGACGTTGGTGGTCCAAGTCAGCAGAGGCAGGCAAATCGCCGCGCTCGAAGAAGCCACCCACAAGGAGTGCAAGCGCCCGCGGATCCGTCCGCGATGATACAACCAGTCCGCAGCGCCTATACTGACGGTTCCCGAGATGGCGGTGACCACTTGCAGTGTTAAGATCTCCAGCATCAAGATTTCCTCGTTATTCAGTGCGGTAGAGGCCCGCTACCGCGGGACGGACGGCCTCTACTAAGCCTGTGTGCCGCGCTCCTGTGTCGGCTACCGCCTGAGCGGAAGGCTGGAAACTCTGCCGTATCGGAAACGTGCTGGGACTAATCGGTGAATGTTCGACCGCGACATGCTCGGGTTTTATGACTCATTCGTTGCAGTTTTATTTATCCGGAAAAACCCGCAGTTACCGGAGGCGTTCGTATCACCGATCGCAGCCGATATCCCCGATCCGGCGCTTCGACCACGGGTGCGTGCTGCGGGCGCCGCAGCGCGATGTTCCAAAAGACAGTTGCGCGACGCCGGCAAGTGCTGTGCGACCAAGAGCATGGCCTTTTCCAGTTTGTTGTAGAAGCGTCCGGGGGCGCCGAGGAGATGTCGATCCGCCGCGTCGAGCGTTCCTCCCCAGGCATCGAGATCCGTGCAGACGGACAGTGCGAAAGCGTCGGCCTCCAGTTCTCCTTTTTCCATCGCGGCTTCCCGCGGGTATCGGCTCGCTTGTAGCGTACGTGCCGCTGGCGGCCGAACCGTCGCTGCCGTTGGGCCGCCGCACATCCCGCTGTCATGCAGCACACGCCGCAAATACGCTGCGACACCGATTAGAAATTTGTCTGCAGGACGGCCCGCTTTGACCCAATTATCCACGTTGGCCATGCCCCAATTGTAGGCAGCGATCGCATCTGGCCAGTTTTTGTACCGTCGATATAGTTGCGCTAGGTAGGCGCGCCCGATCGCCCGATTTTCGGTCAAATCAAACCGATCACCGCCACCCACATCGGCCGCCGCTGACCCGCTG
>JAFAHP010000161.1 GCA_019237175.1 Alphaproteobacteria bacterium | reverse complement strand
GAGGGACGGGCAATTTGCAATTGCCGGGCGACGATCGCCTCGAGCGCCGGCTCATCAAAGTTTGATCGCCGGATGAGCGACGGGGAAACGGGGATCAGCGACGCCTGCCTGTGCGGGTCTGCTGGCTTCCGCGCATGAGCTAGAGAGGCGCAAGCATGCCCTGGAGACTGATCGGCCTGGCTGGGGCCGGCATCGTGGTCGCACTCGTGGTGTTGGGCCGCGCCAGCGGGATGGTGGTCGATTGGGCGTGGTTCTCGAGCATCGGCTATGTCGGCGTGTTTTGGACAGTCTTCGCCGCCGAGGCCCTTCTGTTCGTGGCGGCCTTCGTCGCGTCGAGCTTGCTGTTGTGGGTGAACGCAGCACTGGCTATGCGGTTTGCGGCGCCGCGGCGCGGGCGGGTCCCGCGGGTTTTCGAGGAAGCGCTCAACGTTCAGGCGCTGCCCGGCGCGCCGATCGAGCTGCTGCGGCCGGCCGCTCCGCAGCTGCCTTGGCGGTTGCTGATCTTTGGCGCCGCCCTGGTCATCGGCCTGCTCGTCGCGATCGGCGAGACCGGGAAGTGGGACCTGGTGCTGCGCTTCATCTATCGGGTTCCGTACCGTCAGAGCGATCCGCTGTTCAACAACGACATCGGCTTCTACCTGTTCGCGTTGCCGCTCTATATGGCGGTGAAGAATTGGATGATGTTGATCCTGTTCCTGGCCACGCTGATGGCCGGAGCGATTTATTTTCTGCACGGTCAGATCAATGTGGAACGATGGCCTTGGCGGATTTCGTCCGCCGCCCTCGCCCACGGGTCCGCGCTCTTAGGTCTCTACTTCGCGGTAAAGGCCTGGTCTTATGCGTTGGACCGGTATCTCTTGCTATACAACGACAATGGCGTCGTGGTCGGAGCCGGCTACGCCGATATCCATGTCGGGTTGCCGGGCCTCTGGGTCCTGGTTTTCCTCGCTGCCGCAGCTGCTGTTGTTGCCTGGGTCAATGTGTGGCGGCAAAAATATGGGCTGGTCGTCATAGCGACTGCGCTGGTGTTTGGCGGCTCGTTCATTTTCACCGGACTGGTACCCGGATTGTACGAACGCCTCTATGTAAAGCCGAGCGAACTGCAGCTCGAAGCGCCGTATATCAAGCGTAACATCGACTTGACCCGCGAGGCTTACAACCTGCGGCAAATCACGGTAAAGCCATTTCCGGCGGAGCAAGGACTGAGTTTCCAGTCGCTGCAGCGCAACCATGGAACGATCGACAATATCCGGTTGTGGGATTGGCGTCCGCTGATGGACACCTACGCGCAATTGCAGGAGATCCGCACCTATTACAAATTCTTCGACGTCGAGGTTGACCGCTACCACCTCGATGGCTCGTACCAGCAGGTGACGCTTGCGGCGCGCGAGCTGATGCCCTCGCTGCTCTCGGCCAATGCCCAGACCTGGGTCAACCTGCACCTGCTGTTCACCCATGGCAACGGCGTCGTCATGTCCCCGGTTACGCAAAAGTCGACGGAGGGCTTGCCGATCTTCTACCTCAAGGATATCCCGCCGGTTGTCGCCGGCGGCCCGCCAATCAGCGAGCCTCGCATCTATTTCGGCCAGGGCACCGACGACTACGTGATCGTTAGGAGCAGTACGCCGGAGTTCGATTACCCCAAGGGCAAAGACAATGTGTATGCGAGTTATGACGGAAAGGACGGGATCGCGATCGGCAAGACCCGGTGGCGGACACTATTTGCTTGGCACTTGGACGATCTCAACATCCTGCTCACCCGCTACATCACCGCCGACAGCAGAATTTTACTGCATCGCGACATCCAGGATCGCATTCGGACGATAGCCCCATTCCTGCAGCTCGATCGCAATCCTTACATCGTGATCAGCGGCGGCCGGCTTTATTGGATGCAGGACGCGTATACCACCAGCAACTGGTTCCCCTACGCCCAGCCGCAACCGGACGGGGACATCAATTACATCCGTAATTCGGTCAAGGCGGTCGTTGACGCCTATAACGGGACGGTCGCGTTTTATGTGGCAGATGCGAGTGACCCGCTGATCGCAACCTACCAGCGCATCTTCCCGGCGCTGTTCAAACCGCTCGACTCGATACCCGCGGATCTGCGGTCGCACATCCGCTATCCCGAAGATCTTTTTTACACGCAAGCGCTGGAATATCGCGCGTATCACATGGACGCGCCGGAGGTCTTCTACAATCGGGAGGATCTCTGGCAGTTCCCGCGCGAACCGACCGGTCCGGACGGCGCGATTGGCAGCAGCCCCGCGAGGATGGCTCCGTATTATATCATGATGCGGTTGCCCGGCGATCCGCACGCCGAGTTCTTTTTGATGCTGCCGATGGTGCCGAGCCAACGCGAGAACATGATCGCTTGGCTCGCCGCTCGCTGTGATCCGCCCGACTACGGCAAGCTCATCGTCTACGAGTTCCCCAAGGAAAAGCTCGTCTATGGGCCGTTCCAGATCGAGGCAAGGATCAACCAGAACACCAAGATTTCGCAGCAGATCTCGTTGTGGAACCAGATGGGCTCGCGCGTGATACGCGGCAATCTGTTGGTGGTACCGATTGAAAACTCGATCCTCTACGCAACGCCGTTGTATTTGCGCGCCGAGACCGGTCAGCTGCCGGAACTCAAGCGGGTCATCGCTGCTTATGGGGACCGGGTCGTGATGGAGGAGACGCTTCCTGCCGCACTCGCGGCACTGTTCGAGGAGACGGCGCCGGCAAGCCCGCCGGCGATCTCCGCCGGAACATCGCTACCGGGTCCGGCCGACGAGCGCGCCCGTACGGCACTGGGGCATTACAATCGGGCAATCGACCGCCTGAAGTCCGGGGATTGGGCCGGCTTTGGCGCCGAACTCGACGCCCTCAAACCGTTGCTCGAAGAGCTGGGCCGCCCGCCGGCGACGCATTAGCCGATGAGGAGGCCCGCGATGGCTGAACTTCCCCGCCTGTTGATGCTTATCGGAGCGGCGACACCGCCCGGCCGGCTTGCCGCGGCGATCACCGCGACGGCGGACATGCTCCACCAAAAACCCGCGGATACCGATATCGACGTCATGAACCTCGCAGACACGGCGATCGAGGTTTGTGATGGGCGGCCGCTCGAAGGATACGGCGCCGCGACCCGCGGAGCGGTCGGGCGGATCGCTGCGGCGGCAGCAGTATTGATTGCCGCACCCGTTTACCGGGCGAGCTTTCCGGGCGTGCTGAAGAACCTGCTCGATATCGCGCCGGTCGAGACACTCCAAGCCAAGCCGGTGGGCATCGTGGCAATGGGCGGTTCGGCCCATCATTATCTCGCTGTCGATGTGCATTTGCGCCAAGTCCTGGGTTGGTTTGGCGCGCTGGTGGCGCCGACCAGCGTTTACCTCACCGGTGCCGACTTCCGTGACGGCGAGCTCGCATCACAATCGGCGCGCGAAGATCTGGCGGCTCTAGTCAGCACACTCTTGGCACTGCTTCATCGCCTCGGCTCGACCTCGCTCGGGCCCAGGCCGCTGGCGGCGAAATTCACCTGATAACAGCCGAACCCGGCAAACGACCCCTTGGCCGCCCCTGGGCTATGCGAGGGGCGGCCCATCGGTGGTAGAACCCGGGGGTGACGTCGGTCTTCAGCCTGGAGCCCTGCCGCCGGGCAGCTCAACGCACAATTACCAGGTCAACCTCCTCCGCCGTCGCGCCTTTGCTTTGCGGCTCGCACGGTGCTCTTAGTTCAAGAATTTTTGAACTGCCTCTTGACGGGCAAGGTCCAGCATATAATTTAAACGATCATTGAAACGTGGGAAGCGTTCTGATGGATCAGAAATGCGCGATCGCGGCTCTTGGCGCGCTCGCTCAGGAAACCCGGCTTGCGCTGTTCCGATTGCTCGTTACCTGCGGGCCTACGGGTCTGCCGGCCGGCACGATCGGCGAGCGCCTCGGCGTTCCGCCCTCGCTGCTCTCCTTCCATCTGGCGCAGCTCGCCCATGCGGGTCTGGTCACCCAGCGCCGCTCGAGCCGGCAGCTGTTCTATTCGGCCGAGTACGGCGCGATGAACGCGCTTCTGACCTATCTCACAGAAAATTGCTGTGGGCGCGACGCGGTCTGCGCGCCGGTGTGTAACCCGGCTGCGTGCTGCTGCACAGACGCTACGGGAAAGACCGCTGCCGCATAGGGAGACAGCTCATGGATGATGCTCAGATCAAGGAAATGGTGCGCGCCCGCTATGGCGGCATTGCCGCGGCAAGTGAGGCGAGCTGCTGTGCTCCGGCTACCTCATCCTGCTGCGGCCCGCAAATTACAGCGCGCGATAAGGCGC
>JAFAHP010000474.1 GCA_019237175.1 Alphaproteobacteria bacterium | reverse complement strand
CCGGAAGCCATGAACACGGCACCCGAATATACTTGCGAAGCAGGTGTTCTTGGATTCCGGGCCCGGCCTTGCGGGCCGTCCCGGAATGACAGCGCGGATTTTCGACCAATCTCCTCACACCCATCACCGTCAGTATGGAGTGAGCTCAAGGACCTGCGAGAGCTTAAATAGCCGCCACTCTCGATGACGCTGGCGTCACTCGCACCGGGCGGCGCGGCGGACGGCTTGCGCCGTTTCCCAGTTGCTACCGTCAAAGAAATGCTTTGGACGCAGAACCGACGGATCGATACCGTCGAGGCAGCGGGCGTTGACATCGATCTTGTCCGGATCGGAGCGTGGCACGTAAAACGGATGCATGCCGCAATGCCGGCAAAAGGTGTGGCGCGCAGTATTGGTGTTGAACTGATAGGTCGTCAGATCGTCGTCCCCCTGCAGCATTTCAAAATCCTCGGGTGGCACAATCAGATGCAGGATCCCTTTTTTTGTGCACACCGAACAGTTGCATTCAAGCAAATCATCGAGATCGGCGCGCACGCGAAACCGTACCCGCCCGCAATGGCAACCGCCCTCATAGTTCCGGAGCATTGTTCTCCCCGTCATTCCGATCACTACGATCACTCTATCACGCCCGTTCAGTCGTACGAGATACGAGACCGGCCCTTGTTGCTCTCGACGGGCCGGCTCCGGGGGTGGGCAGAAGCCTCCCCCTCGCGGAAATCGCGGCGCCCCAGCACTGCGTGGCGATTTCGCCCGGCGTGGCGGCGTGTTACCGTCAAAGGGCTTTTGCCGCCGAAGAAGGGGTCATGCGATGCGCAACGGCATGGTGATCATCGACGCCGACGGACACGCCGTCGACTATGAGCCGGTCTATCGGGGCCGGCTGCCGCAGGAATACCGGCAGCGCGCCGCGATCTACCCGAGCGACAATTTCGACCGCACCCAAAACGGCAAGCTCGCCGGCAAGCGCCCGCTGACACCCGAGCAGAATCTCGCCGATAACGATCGCGAAGGGATCGATCTGCAGATCATATATCCAACCGGCGGGCTCAACCTGACACGAGTGCGCGAGCGCGACTACGCGGTCGCACTCTGCCGCGCCTATAACGACTGGCTCAACGATTGGTGTGCGGCCGACCGCAACCGGCTCAAGGGCGTGGCGATCGTGCCGCTGCATGTTGACGTCCGCGCCGCGATCGACGAGATGGAGCGCGCCGTCGCAAAGCTCGGCGCGGTTGGCGTCATGATCAACACTTACGACCGCAGCCGCAATGTTGCTCACCGCGATTTCTGGCCGTTCTACGAGGAATGCGCACACCAGGGTGTCGCAGTCGGATTTCACGCCTCAGGCAGCGACACGCTCGACCCGCTCTGCCATTTCGACAATTTACTGCAGGTTCACACCCTGTCGCATGCGCCCGAACAGTTGATCGCCTGCACCGCGGTGATCTACAGCGGCCTGTTGGAAAAGTACAAGGATCTGCGCGTCGCCTTTCTCGAAGCCGGTATCGGCTGGGTCCCGTTTTGGATGGAGCATATGGACGAGGAATACGAATTCCGCCCATTCGATGCGCCGCTGCTAAAGGCCAAGCCATCCGACTACATGAGCTGCGGACGCGTTTTTGTGTCGTGCGAGCCGGAGGAGAAGACCTTGCGTTATGTCCCGGAGTTTTTTCCGGCCGACAACATCCTGTTCGCGTCGGACTACCCGCATTGGGATGGTCAATTTCCCTATTCGGTCGCGACTTTGGCCGACCGCAACGACCTCTCCGACAATCTGAAGCGCAAGATCTTTTTCGACAATCCGCAACGCTTTTACGGGATTGACGTCGATCCTGCGCGCTTTGGCGCGAGGCAATAGGAGGCGACGATGCCAAAAGTTCCGGCCGAACGGCTCCTTGAAATCGGCCAAGCCTTGTTCGAAGCGGCCGGCACCGCGCGCGCCGAGGCTGAGCTCGTTATGCGCCATATCGTCGGCGCCAACCTCGTCGGGCATGATTCTCACGGGGTCATCCAGATCCCGACCTATATCGAGCGGATCAAATTGGGTCACATCGTCCCCGGGGCGCCTTGGACGATCGTGCAGGAATCGCCGACCACCACCGTCGTCGACGGGCATTGGGGGTTCGGTTATGTCGCCAACGAGCGGGCGATGCGGCTGACCATCGAGAAGGCCAGAACCGCTAATCTCGCCGCTGCGACCGTGTTCCGCCAAGGCCATATCGGGCGGCTGTCGAGCTACACCCAGATGGCGGCGGAGGCCGGCATGATCGGCCTCTGTACTGCCGATTCGGGACGCTCGCCGAAGGCGGTGGCCCCCTTTGGCGGGCGCGAGGCCCGCCTCGGCACCAATCCGATCTCGATCGCCATGCCGTCCGACCTCCTGGGGCCGCTTTATCTCGACATGGCGACTTCGGCCGCTGCCGCCGGCAAGATCGCATTGGCGGTGGCCCGCAACGAGCCGGTGCCGGATGGCTGGGTTATCGGCAGCGACGGGCGGCCGACCAACGATCCCCGCCAGCTGCGCCAAGGTGGCGCGCTGTTGCCGCTCGGCGGACCTGAAGGGGGCTACAAGGGCACCGGGCTTGCGGTGATGGTCGAGATCTTATGCGGTCTCCTGACCGGGCTCGGCTTTGGCGTCGAGCCTTCCGGCCGGCACAATGACGGCTGCTTTATGGCGGTCTTCAACGTCGCCGCGTTCCGCCCGCTCGCCGAGTTCAAAAAGGATGTCGGCGACTTCATCGCCTATCTGAAGGCGACCCCGCCGGCGGAGGGGTCGACTGGCGTGCTTTATCCTGGTGAGATCGAATACCTCCGCCAGCAGCAGCGCGGCCGAGACGGCATCGAGGTTGAAGACGCGACTTGGTACAAACTACAACAACTCGCGGAAAACTACGGCCTCTCGGAAAAGCTCGACTTCACCGAGCCCGAATAATCAGGTGGTCCATCTGGCGCGCTTCACCGGCGTTTACTACGCTCGACTGACAAGGACCACGGCGCCGTAAGGCGTCGTCGGACGATCGAACAGTCTCCGACGATGCCCATTGGCAGTGACGACGGGCATCCTTTGAAAAGGGGTGGCGTCGCCCGCTCCAACCCGCTAACTTCGTCCTGGGGAAATTGGTGCGGGGGTGTTCCATGCGGGGGATCGCCGTGCTTGCTGTCTTGGGGCTGGCGGCGTGTGCGGCGGTCGCCAGCTCGACCGCGAGCGCGCCAGTCGAGATGCGTGACTGGCAGACGCCCACAGGCAAGCCGCCGACCAACGCGGAATTCGCCGC
>JAFAHP010000410.1 GCA_019237175.1 Alphaproteobacteria bacterium | reverse complement strand
CCAGAGCTGCGGGGTCCTAGGCACGTGCGATTGCGTCAGGGGGTGTAGATAGGGGATCGGACCGCAGATGCAAGGACTTATTGTGGTTTATCGCAGCCGGCGGTCCGGCACGCGGCTACCGCGATGAATGGGCGAGCACCAGCACATATGCGGTGGCTTCCCAGATTTCCTTGTCCGACAGAACGCCCCGCCATGCCGGCATGCGCAGGTTGCCCTCGACCCGGCCATCGGCGATGGTTGCGAAGACGTCGGCTGGGTCGAGGTCGCCGAGACCCGCGAGCTTGACGCCGCCGTTACCGTCGCTGCCGTGACAGGTGGCGCATTGCCGCTCCTCGAACAGCTTTCGCCCGGCTGCGACGACCGCCGGGTCGCGGAGGTTGGGGGCCGGTGTCGAAGAACCGGTACCGGCAACCGCCGAGCAGGCCAAGAGGCTCGCGACGGCGGCAACCGGCCGCAAAACGCCTATGCCCGTCACTCGAGCGTGAACGCGATCAGGGTCGAGGCTCCGGGAACCCCGGCAAACTCCGGGAACAGCGCCGGCAGAAAGACTGCCACGTAGGAACCCCAGCCACTCGGCACCAGGATGTATTGCTTGCCGCCGGCGGCATAACTGACGATACCGCTGCGCAGCCCCGAGCCAGTGTTGAAGCTCCACAGGACCTTGCCGGTATCGGCGTCGAAGGCGCGGATGATGCCGAGCGGATCGCCGTTGAATACCAGGCCGCCGCCAGTGGTTAAGACACTGCCAAAGCTCGGCAGCGCCGTCTCGTAGGTCCACTTGCGTTTGCCGGTAATCGGGTCGCGGGCATCGAGCCGGCCCGGAGATTCGCCCGCGATCTTCTTGAACACCAGGTTCTTCACGCCGAGGCGCAAAACGCTGTAAGCGTGCGGATCGGCCGGTTGCACCACCGGGCTCCCAGTGTTGCAGATTTCCAGTACCGTCGTGTACCACAGGCCGGTGTTTGGGTTGTAGGCTCCGGGGTTCCAGCTGCGGCCGCCGAACGCCGACGGGCAGATCAGCGCATCCTGCCCCGGCTTGGGCTCGAGCCGACCCGCAAGCTTGCCGGTTTTCGGATCGATCGATTTGGCAAAGGTGTAGCCTTCGAAGAGAGGCCAGACGTTTTCGAGCTTACCGTTCTTCTTGTCCATGACGAAGACGAAGCCGCTCTTGCTAAGGTGAACCAAGAGGTCCTTGCCGTCGCGCCTGAAGAGCAGGGCTTCATAGGCGCCGTCGTAATCCCAGACGTCGTGCTCGATCTCTTGCCGGTACCATTTGAGCTTGCCGGTTTTTGGGTCGAGCGCCAGCACCGAATCAGTATAGAGATTGTCGCCATTACGGTCGACGCCGTAAAAATCGGCACCCGGGTTGCTCGTCCCATAAAACACGGTGTCGGTCTCGGAATCGTAGCTGCCGGGCAGCCAGGCGCCGCCGCCGCCGAACCTCCACGATTCGCCCGGCCAACTCTCCGGGTCGCGCTTGATTGTCTCGAACTCCCAGAGCTTCTTCCCGGTGTCGGCTTCGACGCCATAGATTTTGCCGGAAGTGGCCATCTCGCCGCCGGTCGAACCAAAGGTCAGCACGTCGCCCGCCACCACAGGGGGCGATGTAAAGTTGCAGCCGTCGCACTCCTTGAAATCGGTCAGCTGAACGGACCACAGCTCTTTGCCGGTTTTCTGGTCGAGCGCGATGCCGCGACCGTCAATGGTGCCGATGAACACCTTGCCGCGGCCGACCGCGACGCCACGGCTGTAGGGAGCGGCGATGATCTTGCTAGTCAGCGGATCGAGCTTCGGCTGATAGCGCCACAGAGTCGTACCCGTCTTCCCGTCCAGCGCTGCAACGCGATCGCCTGCCGTGATCGAATAGACGATCCCGTCGATGACGATCGGCGTTTCCTGGATGCCGGACGTGATGTCGCCGCCTTGTGCGATCCACGCGACTTTCAGCTTCTTGACGTTCGCCTTGTTGATCTGAGTGAGCGGGCTGTACCGCCAGGCGTTGCTCGTGCGGTGATATTGCGGCCAGTCATTCGGCTGCTCGCTGCCAGGAGCCTGGGCGAGCCCAGCCGACGTGCTCAGCAACCAGATCAGCCCGAGAAACGGGGCGCATTTTATGGCCGCCGCGACGCGCGAGTGCCGTCGTGATCCGCGACAAGTCATTGCCGGTCCTCCCCTCGCTACCGATTTCCTCGGTTTCCGTGCTATCATCGGCAAAAATCGCCTTTTTGGGCGGTCTCGGCAACGATGAATCGCGCGTCTGTCTCAGCCTGGGTCGCGCGGTGCCAGCAATGCGATATAGTCCCATACGATGGTTGCGGCGGCGAGTGCCGTAATCTCGGCGGTGTCGTAGGGCGGGCACACTTCGACCACATCCATGCCGGCAAATTCGAGACCGAGGAGCCGGCGCAAGATCGCCCGCACCTGCCAGGTCGCCAGCCCGCCGACCTCCGGCGTCCCGGTACCGGGGGCAAAAGCCGGGTCGAGAGCATCGACATCAAAGGTCAGATAGGCCGGGGCCTCGCCGATCGCGTCGCGGATCCGCTGCGCCGCGGCGGCAGGGCCGGCCTCGTGGACCTCCTCGGCAAAGAGGATCGTCACGCCCTTGCCAACGGTCCAGTCGCGCACCTGTTTGCTCATCGGCGAGCGGATCCCGATCTGCACCGTACGGTGCGGATCGATCAGTCCCTCGTTGATTGCGTGGTAAAATGGCGAGCCATGACCCCATTCGAGGCCAAAACTGTCGGGCCAGGTGTCGACATGCGCGTCGAAATGTAAAAGCGCCAGCGGTCCGCGGCGCTTCGCCAGGGCCCGCAGCAGTCCCAGGGTCACGGTATGATCGCCACCGAGTGCCACCAGATGCCGGAACGCATCAGCCTGGGCTTGGATCTTGGCGAGGCTTCCCAAGATGTCACCATGGGCGATGCGGAAATCGCCGACATCGGCGAGGTCGAGCTTTCCCGGATCGACGCCGTTGAACGGGTGGTCGCCATCCACGAGCATACGGCTGGCACTCCGGATCGCCGCCGGCCCGAAACGCGCACCCGGGCGATTTGAGGTCCAGAGGTCGTAAGGGAGCCCGGCGATGCAGATCGCGGCATCGGCGCTGCCGGGCCCGATCCCGAGAAAGGTCGGCGCAATCGCGAAAGTTGGAATGTCGCTCATGGCTGCGATCTAGGTAAATAGGCTGGAATAACAATACGCTAAAAAAGTTCGACGGGCTTCTCCCGGCGATGCTCGTCAAAGGCAAACGTCAACGAAAGAACGCCGGCGGCGCGTGAACCACCGGTGACGCGGCGTCAAGGATCTCGGCGATCGCCGGAACGCGGCGGGTAGATGCGCAGTCAGTTTGGTTTCACCTCATTCTTGTAAATAATCCCGTCTTTCATGATCAGCTTGAGGTTCTTAGCGGGATCGAGCAAAACGCGGAGATCGGAAAACGGGTCGCCGTCGACGACCAGCAGATCGGCATAGGCACCGGGAGCAATGACGCCCAGCTTGCCTTTCTGCATAAGAAGTTCCGCGTTGATGATGGTGGCAGACCGGATGATGTTAACCGCGGTATCCAATTCCATTCTTACTTCAAATTCACGCAATTGAGATTCTCGCGCATCGGGTCCCCATAAATCCGTCCCGAAAGCGATAGGTAAATTATGCCGCTTCGCCCAGCGGTACACTTGTTTGCCTCTTGATACGGTTTGTCTAAGGTTATTGACTATGGATTCCGGGAGTTGGTTTGCGTTCGCGCTTTCAATGCGCTGCACGAGAGAGATAAAGGTCGGATCCAGAAAAGCGCCGCATTCGGACATCATCGCGATCGTTTCTTCGCTGGCAAAATTGCCGTGCTCGATCGACCGAACCCCGGCTTTGAGGCAACGTCGAATTCCCTCGTCGGTATAGACATGCGCCATCACATAGGTGCTGCGGGCTCTCGCCTCCTCGACTGCGGCGCCGAGCTCCGCCTCGGAGAACTCGTAGATCGTCGAATGAGCTTCCGACGGGAACACAACGCCACCGGATGCAAACAGCTTGATTTGAGCCGCTCCCTTGCGCAGTTCTTCGCGTGCCGCCTTGCGGACCTCGTCGACCCCATCGGTAATCACCGACATAACCGAGAACGGGCTAATGTGGCCGCACGGGTCAATCAGCTCATTGGGCGTGCGAAAATCGGCGCCCCCGCCGGTCTGCGTCAGCGCTTTTCCCGAATAGAAGATTCTCGGTCCGACGATCGATCCCTCGGTGACCAACCGCGCGATCGCATAATCGGCGCCCCCGGCCTCCCGAATCGTCGTGAAACCATCCATCAAACTGCGCTGCAAGTAGTTCGCAGAAGCGAGCGCAATTTGTGATGCCGGAAAGGATATGTTTTTTGGACTCAAAGAAAGCCCGGTAATGTGAGCATGCGCGTCGATCAGGCCTGGCATCAATGTTTTGCCGGCGACGTCGATAACGGTTGCGCCTGCGCATTCGATCGGGTCGGAGGATACTTTTTGGATATAATTACCGCTCACCAGAACATACTTAGACTTTTGTAATTCTGTGAATCCATCCAAGACCAAGTTGGCATTTGCAAAGAGGATATTGGACATTTTTCACCTGCAATAGCCAAAGAGCCGCCGAGTGCTGCGACCGTGGCTTTAGATTGGAACGGTTGTTCCGGCCCGATCGCCAAACTGAGGAACTCAGCAATATCACTTCGTCCTCGATTGCGGCGCTCGCAGAGCCACATTTGCTGCTTCTGCAGCGAATCTGCAGCGGAGGTCCCCCACGCTCACCGGCACCCTACTCCCACCGATCGTATTATGCGGGGCGATTGTGGCAATTTTGATCGCCGAGCGGGACGGGACCCCGGCAAAGCAACATCGGCGCTATGTGGGCAATCAAATCGGCGGCCCAACGGGTGCCGACGCTGAAGAAGTGCTACAGTGGGGCTCGAATTTTTGACGGCATCGGGCACTGGGGAGGAACGCAAGAATGCAAAGAAACACGAACCGGATCAGAACCTCGCATGTCGGCCGGCTGCCGCCGCCAAAGGGTTGGGAAGACATCCCGGCGCAGCTCGCCAATGCCGCAATCACCGATCGCGAGCGGATCGCAAGCGACGTCGTGCCGGCGGTGGCGGAGACCGTCAGACGTCAGGCCGAGATCGGCATCGACTGCGTCGGCGACGGCGAGTTTTGGACGGCGCGCACCCTCGGCCACTACACGGCGCACTTTACCGGGCTCGAAGCGCGGCCCGTGGCACCGGGCGAGCCGCCGACAACCCGTCATTCGACGCGCGAACGCGACGAGTTCCCGGACTTCTATGCCGCTTGCGATAATGCCGGAACCCTGTTCCTGGTCCCCGGCGAAAAGCCGACGCCGCCGGTCACCGAGCGCGTTGTCGCCCGCGGCCCGATCAGATCGAAAGGACCCGCGGCCATCGAGCGCCAGATCGACACGTTCAAGGCAGCGATCGAGCGCGCCGGGGCCCCGGTCGAGGAGGCGTTCATCCCGGTACTGGCGCCGGGCTGGCTCGACCATTTCATCTTCAACGAATACTACAAGACCGAGGAGGAGTTTCTGTTCGCGCTCGCCGAGGCGATCGCGGTCGAATACCGCGCCGTCGTCGATGCCGGGTTCGTGCTGCAGATCGACGATCCCGGTCTTCCCGACTGGTGGGACATGCTGAAACCCGAGCCGGGTGTCGAGGAATACCGCAAATTCGCCCGGCTGCGCATCGACGCCGTCAACCATGCGCTCGCCGGCATACCCGAGGACAAAGTGCGCTATCACCTGTGCTGGGGCAGCTGGCACGGTCCCCACACCCATGACCTGCCGCTCGAGCACATCATCGACCTCATTCTGATGGTCAAGGCACAGACCTATTCGTTCGAGGCCGCCAATGTGCGCCACGAGCACGAATGGCGGGTATGGGAAGCGGCCAGGCTGCCGGACGGCAAGATGCTGATGCCCGGGGTCGTCAGCCACGCCACCAATCTCGTCGAGCACCCGCAATTGGTCGCCGACCGGATCCTGCGGTTTGCTAAGATCGTCGGCCGCGAAAGTGTTGTCGCCGGCACTGATTGCGGCCTCGGCGGCCGGGTCCACCCCGACCTCGTCTGGGCCAAACTGCGCACCCTGGTCGACGGGGCGCGTCTCGCATCGCAAAGCCTGTGGGCATAGAAGCGTAAGGTAGATCTCGACCCGCTAACTGTCGCCAGCGGCGGATCAAGTTCAGATCGTGACGCGTGGGTAACGACCATCGGTGCGCTCCAGCTGGCGCGTTGTGGACATCGCCGTGGCGATGGCGTAACTTAAAAGCGCTGGAGCGAGCCCTCTACCAGGTCGGATGCGTTGCGAACCTGGCTCTTTCGCTGGGCGGGTCGAGCCGGCGAAGACTCTGCCAATGACACCAGCACATGTGCACCTTCGAGGGAGGTAAATGATGGCAATCACGATCGTTTCACGTTGGAAGGGAAAGCTGGAAGACGCCTTACCGAGGGCCAAAGAGGTCGCGCCCCTCATCAAACGTCACGGTGCGACTTCCGTATTGCTCGGTTACTGTCACTCGGGCGCCTTCACCGGTCAGATCTCGATTGTGGCGACGTTTCCCGACATGGCGACCTACGGCCGGGCTTGGCAAGCCATATCCGAAGATGCGCACTATCAGAGGATCCTCGCGGAGGCGTCGAATATCGCCGAATTGCAGGATCGATCGGTGATCGTTACTCAGGAGCTGTGACGGGAAACCGCAGGCAAACGCTCCCAAGCGAGGCTCGGGCTCGGGTTACAGGCGCGCCGGAGAGAGCGCGTGACGACTTCGCCGTCCCAGCGTCTCGCCTAATATAAAAGCTCTGGAAAGCCGCTTGAATAGCGGCAACGTCAGAGACATCCGCGGGTCTTGATCCGTCGATCGTCGCCGGTGACGGATCAAGCGCGCTCCCAGATCACGAGGCGCGTTCGAGGACCGCGGCGATACCTTGGCCGACGCCGACACACATCGTTACGAGCGCATAGCGGCCGCCGGTGCGTTCGAGCTGACGCGCCGCGGTCAGCGCGATGCGCGGGCCCGAGGCGCCGAGTGGATGGCCGACCGCAATCGCACCGCCATTCTGGTTCACCCGGCTATCGTCGAACGGCAATTCGAGCCCACGCAGACAGGCCAGGACCTGGGAGGCAAAGGCCTCGTTGATCTCGATCACATCCATGTCGGAAAGACCGAGTCCGGCGCGCGCCAACGCCTTTTTCGACGCCTCGACCGGGCCGATCCCCATGATCCGCGGCGGCACCCCGGCGACGCCGCTTGAAACCACGCGGGCGAGCGCTTTAGCTCCGGCAGCCTCGCCCGCCTTGCGGCTGGCGACAATCATCGCGACCGCGCCGTCATTGATGCCCGAGGCGTTGCCGGCGGTCGTGACCCCACCTTCCTGCAACGGCCGCAATTTGGCGAGCGCTTCGAGGTTCGTCTGCGGGCGCGGATGCTCATCCTCGGCGACCTTGACAGGGCCGGCGCGGCCGCCCGGCACCTCGACCGGCAAGATCTCGCCGGCAAAGAAGCCAGCTTCTCTGCCGGCCGCATATTTCCTCTGCGAGGCCTCGGCAAAGACATCGCAGGCCTCGCGCGTGATCTGGTAGTCGCGCGCCAGATTGTCCGCGGTCTCGGGCATCGTATCGGCGCCGAACTGGCGCTCGATCTTCGGGTTCGCAAAGCGCGCGCCTATCGTCGAGTCGAAAACGCGTCCATCGCGGCTGAACGGGGTCTCGGCCTTGTTTATGACAAAGGGTGCTCGACTCATGCTTTCCACACCGCCGGCGACAAAGACATCGCCCTCGCCGCAGGTCACGGCCTGCGCCGCCATGACGATCGCGTTGAGGCCGCTGCCGCAATTGCGCTGCAGCACCGA
>JAFAHP010000384.1 GCA_019237175.1 Alphaproteobacteria bacterium | reverse complement strand
GTAGCCGTCGGCGCCAGCGAACACCACCCAATCGGAGCTGCCGGCGGCCAGCACATCCGCCCCAGCCGTCCGGAGGTAGGCAAACAGACGCCGCCCGGCGCGACTGTCTCCCGACGGCTTGCCGTCCCGCACACGTCGGTCGATCGTTTGATGGTAGCAGGCCTCAATGGCCCGATCGAACTCTGCGTCGCTTTCCGGTAAGAAGACCGTATCGCCGTCAAAGGTGGTGGGGAAATACAGCAGCCCACCGGGACTGACCAGCGAACACAGTCCTGGCAATGTCGTGGGCATATCTATCAAGTCGAGAAAGGCCTGCCCAATCAGCACGTCCCAGGTCTGGTGGCCGTGCTCGCGGGCCATGAAACGCGCCACATCGATCGCCTCGGTTTCTACCGTGATATGCTGCCCTGACCGCTGCACACGCAGCCGTCCCTGGCGTTTCTCATCCACCTGAAATCCCCGCCCGTCAGCCCACTGGGCGAGGCGGCGGCGGGCTTCGGCGATCAGCGCGGGTGCCATGTCAATGGCCTTGTAGGTCGCATGGGTCAGCACATCACCAGCCAGGAGCCGCTCCACCATGCTGCCGATGCCCGCTCCCACCTCGAGGATGCGCAGAGGTTGCTCGGGGGTGGCTCGTGGCAGAGCCGCGATCAGGCGCTGCCAGACCTGCCAATTCAGCGCCCGGTCGTCTACGCTTTGCTTGGCAGCGAGGTAACGCAGCAAGCTATAGGTGAGAGGAATGGACATCGCTCATGCAACCAGGTTTAACGGTTGAAATTCGGCCGGCTGTCACGTCGATCTGACTGGCTGCCGCCCGACCCAGATAAGCGCCGGCGTTGCGCGGATCAGATCCCACAGATCCATGCGCCAGGCCGCCGGCGCGTGATTGTCGAAGATATCCGCCATGCTCGCGCAAAAGACGCGGCGGCGCTCGCCGGCGGCCAGGGCGTCGTGGTTCCAGCGAAGCGGCCCACGCCAGTGCGCTTCGCTCGTGCGCTTGCGTTCAGCGTGGACGTCCCAGAGATCACGTCCTTCGTCGTCGCGCCAGCCCGAACCGTTTGGCGAGCGCCGCGGCGTAACATCGATCGCAGGCCGGGCTCACGCGCAAGCATCCAATCCATGGATTGAACGTCGCGTGAGCCCAGGCGATTTGCGTAACGGCCCCCACTAGTCCTCTCCACCGCCAGCCTCGTTGCAATCATAGGCATCACAAAATAGGCAAAATCGCATGGCATATTGCCGCCATCGCGGCATCCCGAATCGGGCCGCAGAAGCGACAGGTGCCCATGGTCGAAATGCCTTGTCAAACCCACTCTGTCCGGTCGCGGATCTACAACTATGAGATGAGTATTTGCTGCTGATTTGCTGCAGATACACCCAGATGTAACAATGAGAACAACTGATGATTGCAACACACCACAGCGGCCAATGCCGCCTCGCCGTGGCCGCCGATATCTCAAACGACGACCCGGTGAGGGGGGGACTGCGATCTGTCCGTCCCACATCTGACAGGTCGCACTGTAGCCGTGGCTCAGCAGGACGGGTGGACCGTGCCCATGATCTTCGTAATGGATCTTGACGCCGCCGCGATCGAGAAAGGGCACGGTCCCCTCCGGTCGGGGAAGTCGAGAAGACAGCGCCGCGGCGGGCGGCGCCGCCGGCTGGCTTTGTCAGCGCAGAGGCGAGAAAGCGGCCGGAACCACCAGCATGTTTTCCTGCTTGATCATCATGCTCGGACCGGCGCCGGACGGCGGGGGCCAGATGCCCTTGGCTCGCGCCTCTTCGCGAATGCGGAAGCGGTCGGCAGCGTCCTTGTAGGCCCAGATATGGCACCATTTGTTGAGCCCGCCGAGTTCCGAATACCAGGCGCCGACGAGTGGCGAGAGCTTGGTGCGTGCCTCTATGTGCGTGCTCCAGCGGTCGATCACCCCCGGGATGCCGCCGGGTTTGAAGGTGTAGATGCGGATCTCATAGAGATTACCGAGCTGGCGCGGCTCGAGCTTTGGCGAGAATGATGCCGGGAGATAAATATCGCTTTGCTGCTCGACGACGAATTCCCGGGTGTTGGGCGGCCAGCCCTGGAGCTTTGTCGCCTGTTCGCGCAGGCTCGTGCGCGCGCCGAGATCGTCATAGGGCCAGACATGGATCACCCGGTTAAGCGGGCCGACCTCGGTGTGCCAGAAAGCGGCGAGCGGCGAGACCTTGGCTCGCGCCGGCAACGCCGCTCCGAAGCGTTCTTCGAAGGTGGCGACCGTGCCCGGCTGCAGCGCGTAGGTGCGCATCTCGATGATCATACGGTTTCCTCCGTTTCGGGAATCAGCACGGCGACGCTAGACCCTGGTGATCGTCTGTCAAGCACGCCGTGCCCGTGGGTCGCCGGCGTTCCCGCCGACCAGGCCGCTAGGGGGCTGACGCCTGGAAGCTTCGGACGTTTCCCCCCATCAAGTAGACCAGATGCTCGATTGCCGCGCGCTGCTCTTTCGAGGGTCGGGTCTGCGCCGATATGCTGTTGCCGATCCAGGGACTCTCATCCCAAAAGTTCCAAAACCCGATCCGGCGGGCGCACTGCGGAGCGTCCAAAACGCACCACAGGCGCACCGAGTTCACAGTTGTTGTGTTGTTCTCCAGTTCCTCGACATTGTTGACGAAGGCCGGATACATGCACCAGTAACTCTGATAATTCTCGAACGTAGTCATTTGGCGATTGACCAAGCCGCGAAAACACATTTGTCCTTCAGGAGAAATAAAGAACTCGGCATAGGGATCGATATATTTGACACCATCATTGATATATCGAATGGTTTCGAGGTAGCCAAGTTGGCCGGGAAGCGGCTGCCGTTTGGCAAATGTATCGGAATTGATCGCTGCCGGGCTGACCCTGCTGAACAGCCCTTCCAGCGGGGGACGGAATATCGCTTCCGACGGGGGTCCGAAATATTGCGGCGGCTCGGGGGAGCACGCGGCCGCCAGCGCCGCTATGGCAAACACCCGAATTAGCGATTTTGCGCGCATCCGCCCGACCTCCGTCATCAACTGGCAGTGCTCTCTGGACGACATAATCTAACCAAATCCGAGATCCGGCGCTACAGGGCTAATCCCGCGGTCGATGGCGGCCCCGGCTCGAGGTTGTCGCGTCCCCCGCCGAGCGACTATCGTGCTTCAGCGGCGCACGCGCCGCCTAACCGGGGAGCCGCAGATGCCGATCATTCCTCAGGTGGTCGATTACCGGGACGAGCTGATCGCAATCCGCCGCGACATCCATGCGCATCCCGAGCTCGCTTTTGCCGAACAACGCACCTCCGACCTCGTCGCGGCAAAGCTCGCCGAGTACGGCTGCGAGGTCCATCGCGGGCTCGCCGGGACCGGGGTGATCGGCACGATCCGGCGCGGCAACACCCCGGCCGCCATCGGGTTGCGCGCCGATATGGACGCGCTGCCGATCCAGGAGATGAACGATTTCGCCTACCGCTCGACCCATGACGGCAGGA
>JAFAHP010000246.1 GCA_019237175.1 Alphaproteobacteria bacterium | reverse complement strand
GGTGCTGCGCGATGTCGACGTGCTGCTCTGCGCCAGTTCAATGGATCCACCCTGCCGGATCGACCAGCCCGACGAGGTCGAGCGCACCTATCCGCGGCAGGCGCGAACCCCGTTCAACGTCACCGGGCACCCGGCGCTGGCGATGATGGCCGGCCTCTCCGCCGCCGGGCTGCCGTTGTCCGTTCAGTTTGTCGGCCACTATTTTGCCGAGGCAACATTGTTCCAGGTCGGCCGCGAATGGGAGCGGGCGGCAGGTACCGACCAGAAACACCCGCCGATAGCGTAGCGACACAAATGTGTTCGGAGCACCTCGCAATTGACGAGGCGCGGCAACTACGCCTCCGCCTGTTGGCGGATTTGGGAAAGGGTGGCGCGGGTGGTGATGATTTCGGGGTCCATCGCCAGCTCGATGACTGCGGCGCGATTGGCCGCCGCCGCTTCTTCGAACGCCGAGGCAAAGTCCTGCGTCCGCTCGACGCGCGCGGCAAAGGCGCCATAGGCGCGGGCGAGAGCGACAAAATCCGGGTTCTTGAGCGCGGTGCCGACGACGCGGCCCGGAAACCGACGCTCCTGGTGCATGCGGATCGTACCGTACATCGCGTTGTTGAATAACAGGATGATCGGGCCCACACCTTCGATGAGGGAGGTCGCCAATTCCTGGCCGGTCATCAAGAATCCGCCGTCGCCGCAACACCCGACGACGACCCGGTCAGGATAGACGAGCTTGGCGGCGACCGCGGCCGGCACGCCATAGCCCATTGCCCCGCTGGTTGGCCCGAGCTGCCGGCCGGGGCGGCGATATTGCAAAAAACGGTTGGGCCAGCCACTGAAATTGCCCGCATCGCTGGTAACGATCGCGTCGCCGGGAAGCCTTTCGCGCAACCAGCCCATGACGATCCCGAGGTCGAGGGCGCCACCCGCGGTCGCGGGGGAGGGGATGAGGCCCTTCTCGTACTCGCCACGCACCGCCGCGCGCCAGCCCGCCCAGCGCTGCCGGTCCGGCACCGGTTCGAGCGCCGCCGCGGCGGCGGCAAATTCGGGCATGCCCGATTGGATCGCCAGCGCCGGGCGAAAGACCCGTCCCAATTCCTCGGCGCCTGGATGAACGTGGATCAAGATCTTGCCGGGCTCGGGGATGCCCATCAGCGAATAGGATTGCGAGGTGATCTCGCCGATACGAGCGCCGACCGCGAGGAACAGGTCCGCCTCTTTGATCCGCGCCACCAGGGAGGGGGCGGCCCCGGTTCCGAGATCGCCGACAAATGAGGAGCTGCGGTTGTCGACAATATCCTGGCGACGAAAGGAGCAGCAGACCGGCAGATCGTTGACTTCGGCAAATCGCGTGACGTCATAGCAGGCGGCGTCGGTCCACCCGCCGCCCCCGACCAGCATCATCGGGCGCCGGGCGCCGGCGACCAGGCGCCGCATCTCGGCAAGATCAGCGGCACCCGGATGCGCCCGCACCGGGTGATAGGGGCCGACAACCTCGGCTCGTGCCTGCTCGCGTAACATATCCTCGGGCAGGGCCAGGACGACCGGGCCGGGGCGTCCCGAAGTCGCGACCTGAAACGCTTGATTGACCAATTCGGGGACGCGATTGGCCATATCGATTTGCGCCGTCCATTTAGCGAGCGGGCTGAACATGCGGCGGAAATCGACTTCCTGAAAGGCTTCGCGGTCGAGCTGATGGCGAGCCACCTGGCCGACCAGCACGACCATCGGTGTGGAGTCCTGAAACGCGGTATGGATGCCGATCGACGCGTTGCAAGCACCCGGCCCGCGCGTCACCAGCAACACGCCGGGCTTGCCGGTCAATTTGCCATAAGCCTCGGCCATAAACGCGGCGCCGCCCTCTTGGCGGCAGGTGACGAGACGGATCTCGGGCGCGTCGAACAGCGCATCGAGCACTTCGAGATAGCTCTCGCCGGCGACGCTGAAAGCGCGGTCGACACGATGGGCGCGCAACGCGGCGACGACCAGCTGTCCGCCCGAGCGAGGAAAGAGGTTGGTTGCCATGGGCCGGCCTTGCGCTGACAATAACGGCGCATTTGAGACGATTGGCCGCGCGGACGGAAGGGGTTTGGTCGGTTTCGGGATGCAGCGCCAGCACGCCGCCTATAATCGGCGGGCTTTCGCAGCCATGCCGAGGGGCTAGGGACGCGCGGGTCGGAGATTGGCAGGCTCGCAACAAAAGACCGGTTGCACAGCGATCATGGACGACCAGCACAGCAATTCTTTCGCGCAACCCCCACCCTTCCCTCCCCCGCGAGCGGGGGAGGGAAGGGTGGGGGGCGAGCGCGACGCCGCCGATCGCCGCGCAGGGCAAGGTTTCGCTGCCGCGCCGCGCGAGTTCCAAACCCGACCGAGACGCCGGCCGAGGCTGGGTGTCGTCGTCTGGGTCGTGCTCCTCGCTGCGATCGTCGCTGCGGCGGTCCTCTATCTGCCGCGGCTTGTTCACCACGAGAATGCCGGCCCCGGAGGCGGGCGGGCCACATCGACCGGTCCGACCCCGGTCGGCGTCGCGACCGCGCGGAAAGGCGAGATGCCGGTCACGCTGAGCGGGCTCGGCACCGTCACGCCGCTGGCGGTGGTGACGGTCAAGACCCAGCTCAACGGCTACTTGATGAGCGTCGGATTTGTCGAAGGCCAGCACGTAAAAAAGGGTGACTTTCTCGCCCAGGTCGATCCGCGGCCCTATCAGGTGGCGCTCGAACAGGCGCAGGCGCAGCTCGCCAAGGACCAGGCGACACTGCAAAACGCCCAAGTTGATCTCAAGCGTTATAACACCTTGGTCGCGCAGAACTCGATCGCGACGCAGACCCGCGACACCCAGGTGGCCACCGTCGGGCAAGATCGGGCGCAGGTCATGTTGGATCAGGCCCAGATCGACACGCAGAAGCTCAATCTGACCTATACCCACATCATATCGCCGGTGACCGGCCGGGTCGGGCTGCGCCAGATCGACCCGGGCAATTATGTGCAGACCAGTGACCCCAACGGCATCGTCGTCGTCACCCAGCTGCAACCGATCTCGGTGATCTTTACTTTACCCGAGGACAGCCTGCCCGAGGTGCTAAAACAATATCATGCCGGCGGCACGATGGGGGTGACCGCTTTTGATCGCACGGGAACAGCGGAGCTTGGGGCCGGCAGGCTCGAGACGATCGACAACCAGATCGATCCGACGACCGGCATGGTCAAACTGCGCGCAATTTTTGACAATCCGGACGAAAGCCTGTTTCCGAACCAGTTCGTCAACATCAAGCTCCTGGTCAACACCCTGCACGATACGCTACTGGTTCCGACGGCGGCGATCCAGCGCGGGGCCCCGGGCACCTTTGTTTATCTCGTCAAGCCAAACAACACCGTAGCTGTGCAGACGGTCAAGCTCGGCCCGGGCGACGGCCAGAAGGTCGCCGTCCTGTCGGGGCTGGAGGCCGGTGCGGAGGTTGTCGACGACGGCGCCGACCGGCTCAAGGACGGCGCCAAGATCACGATTGCCCCACCGCCTGGATCGGCATCGGCCGGGTCGGCTCCGCCAGCTGCGGCTCAACACAAGGGCGGCGGGCAGCATTCGGGTCAACATCGAAATCAGCAGGGCGGTGCCCGTCAAACCAGCCAATGAACCCATCGCGCATCTTTATCCTGCGCCCGGTGGCGACGACGCTGCTGATGGCGGCGATCATGCTGGTCGGGTTGTTTGCCTATCGCTTTTTGCCATTGTCGGCGCTGCCCGAGGTCGACTACCCGACGATCCAGGTACAGACCTTTTATCCCGGCGCCAGCCCCGATGTGATGACCTCGTCAGTCACGGCACCGCTCGAAGTGCAATTGGGCCAAATGCCGGGACTCAATCAGATGTCTTCGGTCAGCTCCGCCGGGGCTTCGGTCATCACCCTGCAGTTCAGCCTGGATCTCAGCCTCGATGTCGCCGAGCAGGAGGTTCAGGCGGCGATCAATGCGGCGGGCAATCTGTT
>JAFAHP010000061.1 GCA_019237175.1 Alphaproteobacteria bacterium | reverse complement strand
CCCTCAGAGTGCCGTCATTGTGAGCAGAGCGAAGCAATCTCGTGTGGATAGCACCTGTGACCGACGCGATTGCTTCGTCGCCTGCGGCTCCTAACTCAATGGCGATGAGAATTGCCGGTTCAGCAGACTGAAGATGGTTACTGTACCCCCGCGAAAGCCGGTCCGGCGCTAGGCCTGAGTCAGCATATCCTAGCCTAGCGGTTGGGTGGGGAAGACTGCCGCCGAACCTAGTCCGGCATTCGATTTTCGAGATCCAACAGCTTTTAGGTCGGATAGCAGGAATGGGATTTGATCGGCCCCACACAGTTTCGATTCTGTCGAATTGGGCCTCGGCGCTCTCGCCGCATTCGCTGGAACCCAATCCTGCACGGGCCGTACGAGTAAGTCCTGGACACCGCCGCTGATCGCGTAAAACGATGAGATGTGGACAATCCTCAACTGTCTGCCTTCCTCGGAGTTGAGCGCTCAGTATGCGGGCGCCGCTGGCGCTTGCGCCAAGGAGATGCGGAGGACGAGCAGACTATCGCCGAACGCTTCGGCGTGCCTGAGATAATCGGCCGCCTGTTGGCGCAGCGCGGCATCAGTCTGGGCGAGGCACCGCTGTTTTTGGCACCGCGGCTGCGCGAGCAGTTGCCCGATCCGTCGCACCTGCTCGACATGGATACGGCGGCGGCGCGGCTCGTCCATGCCGTCCGGGCCCGCGAGACCATCGCCATCTTCGGCGATTACGACGTCGACGGCGCGACCTCGGCGGCACTCCTGACGCGATTCTTTAATGCCGTCGGCGCCCGCAACCGGATCTACGTGCCCGACCGCCTGAGCGAAGGCTATGGCCCGAACGCCCGAGCCTTGCTGCGTCTACGGGCCGAAGGTGCCAGTGTCGTCGTTACCGTCGATTGCGGCACCACCGCCCATCAACCGCTGGCAGCCGCCGGCCAATGCGGGCTGGACGTGATCGTGATCGATCATCATGTCGCCGAACCGCTGCTGCCGGCGGCGATCGCCCTCGTCAATCCCAATCGGCTCGACGAGGTCAGCCCGCATCGCTCGCTTGCCGCGGTTGGTGTGGCCTTTCTGCTGGTTGTTGCCGTCAATCGTACGTTGCGCGCGGCGGGTTGGTACAACGCTGCGCGGCCCGAGCCCGATCTCCTCGAATGGCTCGATCTCGTCGCCTTAGGAACAGTGTGCGATGTTGTGCCGCTCAATGGCCTCAATCGCGCCTTTGTCGCGCAAGGCGTCAAGGTCGCTCGGCGCCGGACCAATCTCGGCCTCGACGCGTTGGCTGCGGTCGCCGCGATCAATGAGCCGATCGACGCGCATCATCTCGGTTTCGTACTCGGGCCCCGGGTCAATGCCGGCGGGCGGGTCGGCGAAAGCGATCTCGGCGCCCGCCTGTTGGCGACCGACGATTCGGCACTCGCCGCCGAGCTGGCGCAGCGCCTGGAAGGCTTTAATACAGAGCGTCGCGAGATCGAAACACGGGTCCTGGCCGCAGCGATCGCGGTGGTTGAAGGCATGCCGCAATCGCCCGTGTTGACCTTTGCTTCTGGCGCCGATTGGCATCCGGGTGTGATCGGCATCGTCGCCGCCCGGCTTCGCGAGCGCTACGAACGCCCGGCCTGTGTCGTCGCGATTGCCGACGGGATCGGACGCGGCTCGGGCCGCTCTGTGCCGGGCCTGCCGCTTGGGCCCGCCGTCATCGCCGCGCGCCAGGCTGGGCTCCTGATCAATGGCGGTGGCCATGCGATGGCAGCCGGTTTCACGGTTGCAGTCGAAAATATCGAAGCGCTGCGCGGGTTTTTGAGCGAGCGGCTCGGGGACGGTCTCGATCGCGAGACGCTTGTTCCCGAACTGGCCATCGACGCTGGGCTGTCGGTTGCCGCAGCGCAACCGGAGCTGATTGCACATCTCGAAAGACTGGCCCCGTTCGGCGCCGCCAATCCTGAACCGAGGTTTGCCCTTTCAACGGTCCGCATCGCCTATTTCGAGAATGTCGGCAACGGTCATGTCCGTTGCACGCTAGCCGATCCGCTTGAGCGCGCGCGGCTGCCGGCGATCGCCTTCCGCGCTGCGGAGGCCCCGCTCGGCCGTTTGTTATGCCAAACCCATGGGGTTGGGATCCACGTTGCTGGCCATTTGCGCCGTGACACCTACCGCGGCGGGGACGCCGTTCAACTGGTGATCGACGACGCCGCCTCCGCTAACCGATCCTAGCGAAGACCGCGTCCGGCGCGCCCGCGGATCAACGATGGCGCCGGCATCCGGCGACCCGCTATGATCGCCTCGATGGTGTACGAGCAGAGGAGGCGTCGATGAAACAATATTGCGACGGCGGCGAGGCGATCCTGCAGGCATTTCGCAACCTCGGCCTCGACTACATCATTTCTTCGCCGGGCTCCGAATGGTCACCGGTCTGGGAAGCGCTGGCCCGGCAAAAGGTCAATCAACAGCCGGGTCCGCGCTATGTCGATTGCTGGCACGAGACCCTCGCCGTCGACATAGCGATGGGCTACACGCAAGTAACCGGCCGCATGCAGGCAGTATTGTTGCATGCGGGTGCGGGACTGCTGCAGGGCTCGGCCGGGATCCACTCGGCGCTGCTCGCCGAGGTGCCGATGGTGATCCTGTCCGGCGAGTCGGTCAGTTTTGGCGAAGACCCCAAACTCGCGATCGAGCCGCAATGGTACCGTGCGCTCAGCATTATCGGCGGCCCGCAACGCCTGGTCGAGCCGGTGACGAAATGGGCGACACAGGCGGGCAGCGTCCACACCCTCTATGAGCACGTTGTGCGTGCCGGCGAAATGGCGCAACGCACACCCAGAGGGCCGGTCTATCTCAACGTCCCATTAGAAGTCATGCTGCAGGAATGGGCCCCGCCGGAACATCCGCACCAAATCCCGCCCGCACCCGCCATCCGGCCCAACGACAGCGACGTCGAGAAGATCGCTGAACTGATGATCAACTCACGAAATCCGATCATTCTCGCCGATGCTGCCGGGCGTGATCCTGCTGCGTTCTCCGCGTTGATCGAACTTGCCGAATTGTTCGGCATTCCGGTCGGCAACGGCGGCGGGGTCTCGTTTGCGAATTTCCCCAAGGACCATCCCCTCTTTCTCGGGTCGGCGATCCACTCTTTCCTGAGGGATGCCGACCTGGTGCTGTTGGTCGGCTGCAAAGCACCCTGGTATCCGCCAAGCCGCAAACCGACCGCGGGCACAGTCGTCGCGATCGACCCAAACCCGCTGAAGGGCACCATGGTGTATCAGAGCCAGCAAGCCGACCACTATCTCGAAGGCGAGATTGCGGCCTCCTTGCAATTGCTGGTCGAAGCGGCAAAGGCGGCTGGAATTTCGGGTGCGAAGCATGCCGATCGCCGCGACAACTGGCAACGCGAGCACGAACGCATCATCGCGGCGCAGCTTGGCGCCGAGGCCGCGACAAAGCGCGCTGACAAAATCGAGCCGCTGGCACTGGTCGGCGCGTTGCGCGAAGCGATGCCCGCGGACGCAATCTATGTCGAGGAGACGATCACCCATTCGGGTCTATTGCAGCAGCATCTCCCATGCTCGCAGCCGCAGAGTTTCTTCCGCCCCGGCGGTGGCCTGGGCCAAGGGCTCGGCGTGGCGCTTGGCGTCAAGCTCGGCGCGCCGCAGCGACCGGTGGCGGCGCTGATCGGCGACGGTTCATTTCTTTACAATCCGGTGGTCCAGGCCCTCGGCGCCTCGAAAGGCTGCGGCCTGCCGATCCTGATCGTCGTGTTCAACAACGGCCAGTACCGCGCGATGCAGACCGGCCATCTGCATCATTATCCCGACGGCGTCGCGCAGGAAGCCGACCTCTGGCACGGGGTTGCGATCGACGGCCCCGATTACGCCGAACTCGGCAGGCCGTTCGGCTTCCACGGCCAAAGGGTCGACAAACCCGGCGAGCTACCGGACGCCGTCCGCGGCGCAATGCGCGCCGTCCAGGACGGCAAGAGCGCGATCCTCAACGTCGTGCTCAGCCAATAATCCGTGACGGGCAGTTGTGCATCGGTGGGGCTTCGCCATGAGCCTTCGGCTCGACTGCTTGCACGACCGCCGCGACCGGATTGAGGGGCGTCTCGGTCTCGTCGAAGCGTAACTCGGCCGGAGTACCTGGCGCCACGGGGCGCGAGCACCGACGGTCCCGCTGGGAGATCTAACGCCTGAGTTCGCTTTGTCGGGCGCAGAGCTTCAACAAGAAATGAGATCTTCAATGATCGGCTTCCGGCGGCTGTCGGATGGGCTGACCGCGGATCGAAGCCCATCGGGGCTTTTGCCCCGGGTTTTGCAGCGAGGCTGGGCGGCTCTTCAGACCGACATGGAAAAATTGGCGGCCTGCACTCTTGCCGTGCCGGCAACCGCCGGGATGCATAGCGCCGCTGCCTCGGACATCCCAAGCTGGCCCAGTGGATCGGTTGCCGAAGTTTCTTTGCCCGACCTCAGGATCGCTTAACCCACCCTACCCAAGGCCGGGGTCGCCGGTTTCATCCAGAGAGAGGCGGGCCACAGGTCGGTGGGAACCTCGCAATCGCGCCGCTGCTTTCTCCTTTGGTGCCCTTCCGGCCAGCGCGACCGCCTACACCACAGGCGAGCGGCCGCCGTCGACATTGATTGCGCAACCGGTCACATAAGAGGCGGCGTCCGAGGCGAGGAAGGTCGCCACGTTGGCGAATTCTTCGGCGCGGCCCATCCGGCCCAGCGGCACCCCGCGCCCGGCCTGGGCGACGTACTGCTCGAAGCTCACATTCGGCCGCTCGCGATCGAAACGCCGCTTGATCTGGTCGCTGACGATGACCCCGACGTGCAAAGAATTGACCAGAACGTTGTGTGGCGCGCCCTCCTGCGACAAGGCTTTGGTAAACGCCATCTGGGCCGCTCGGCTGACCGAAGTTGGTGCGCTGTCGGCGCCCGGCGCCTTGGCGCCGATGTTCAGCACGCTGATGATGCGGCCCCATTTGCGCTGCTTCATCTGTGGGAATACCAGCCGGCAAAAGCGGATCTGGGCGAACAATTTGAGGTCGAGGTCGGCCTGCCACATCTCGTCGGTCAATTCCTCGGATGGGCCGCGGGTCGATTGCCCGGCGTTGTTGACAAAAATGTCGACCTTGCCGAACTCGGATACGACCTGGTCGTAGGCCGCCTGGATCGGCGCCATTTTCGACACATCGCAACTGATCGCGGTGACTTTGCCCCTGGCACTCCGCTGGATCTGCCCCTTGGCGTCGGCCAGGGTCGCCGGGTCGCGCGCAAGGATCGCGACATCCGCACCCGAGGCGGCGAATTCCTTGGCGATGGCCAGCCCCAGCCCTTTGCTGCCGCCGGTGACAATCGCACTTCTTCCGTCGAGTCGAACTTCCATGTCTCAGTCCTCGTTCCCTGAAGGTTGCGGATTATTGGGTCAGATGGCCGACGGCAGTCACCTCGTCTGCAGTCAGCCGCCACACCGTGGCGGCGTGTGTATTGGACGCGACCTGCTCGGGCGTGGTGGCGCCGGCGATCACACTGGCGACGGTGGGCCGCGCCAGCAGCCAGCCAAAGGCAAGATCGAGAAGGCTATGGCCATGCTCGATAGCGAAGCCTTCGAGCCGCTCGACGATCGCCCAGACGGCATCGTTCATATAGCGGCCCGCGGCCCGCGGTGTCGACGCGAACCGGGTTCCGGCCGGGGGTGGGGCGCCGCGCTTGTACTTTCCGGTCAACAGGCCGCCGGCCAACGGGCGGAATGGGATCAACCCCAGACCGTAGGCCTCGAGCATCGGTGTCATGTCCCGGTCGAGATCGCGTTCCAAGAGGTTGTATTCCTCCTGGCACGAAACAAACCGGTTGAGGCCCAAATGCAGCGCGGTCCATTGCGCTTCGACGACCTGCCAGGTCGGCAGCGTCGAGCAGCCGATGTAGCGCACCTTGCCGTGCCGCACGAGATCGTCGAGTGCGCGCAAGGTTTCTTCGATCGGCGTCAACGGGTCGGGCTGATGCTGCTGGTAGAGATCGATCCAGTCAGTGTTGAGCCGCCTCAGGCTTGCTTCAACCTCCGAGATAATGTAGCGGCGCGAGGCGCCTTCGAACCGGCCCGAGCCGTCCATCGGCCGACCGAATTTACTCGCCAGAACGATGTCATTGCGGCGCGGCCCGAGGATCTGACCGAGATAGCTTTCGGAAGTGCCGCGCGGGTTGCCGTAGGTGTCGGCTTGATCAAAAAAAGTGATACCAAGATCGAGTGCCTTGTGGACGACCGCTTTTGTGGCCGCGAAGTCGGTCCGGCCGCCGAAATTGTTGCAGCCGAGGCCGACCGCCGAGACCCGCAGACCCGATTTCCCCAGATTGCGCAGTTCCAAGAAATCCTCTCAGCCGCTTTTTTGACCTATCCTTTTGCCGCGACACTATAGGGCTTTGGCTTGGAGGGAAAGGCTCGCGCATACGCGTCAATTGCAGCTTCTGCGCCGAGTGTGGATTATCCACACCCCGTCGACGATGATCGGCGGTCTATACCCTCGCTGGTTCCACGATCGTGCGTTGTTTCCGCGGCTGGCTTCCAGGCATCGCTGCCGCTACAGCAATGGCCGCCTCCCAGTAATTCAAGCCGACCTTCCCGATCCATATCGGCGCTGTCGCGATCCCGACATACGCCGCTTCCGCTTGCCGATCCTGAATTTGGCGATCGAAATCGTACTGATTGCGATATTTAACCCGATTAAGGCTGAGCGCGGCCCAGACCAAACCAAGCCGGTCGTTACACCTGATTTGGCGTGATCGGGTTCGCTGCAACCGGGTATGCACCCTCTCGGCGGGGGAGTACAATGGGACCGGTTCGCCGGCAGATCACCGGCCAACCACTGACACCTGGAGGATGCGCTATGATCTATGAAGTTCGTACCTATACCCTGCGTCCCGGGACCCTGGCCGATTTCGAAGAGCGGTATCAAAGGCGCCTGCCATCGCGGGAAAGGCACTCGAAACTAGGCGCCTTCTGGCATAGCGAGATTGGCCCGCTCAATCAGGTCATCCATGTTTATCCTTATGACGACTTGGCCCATCGAACACGGGTCCGCGCGGCCATGGCCAACGACGCCGAGCGCAATGCGATGCCCGGCGGCGGGGAATTCATCGCCGAGCAGCAAGCCGAGATTGTGATCCCGGCGCCGTTCATGCGCGCGCTCGGCAGCCGCGATTATGGTACCGGCAACGTCTATGAGATGCGCACCTATACCTATGCACCGGGCGATATTCCAAAGGTGCTGGAGGCATGGGGCAAGGCGATCGAAGCGCGCGAGCGGTTTTCGCCGCTGGCGGCGTGCTGGACGAACGAGCTTGGCGGGCTGAACAGGTTCACGCACATTTGGGTGTATAAGGATCTCAACGAGCGTGCCCGCGTCCGCGAGGAATCCCGCAGACCCGGCGGGGCGTGGCCGCCGCAGGCTGGGGTCCGCCCGGTTCGCCAGGAAAACAAGATCCTGATCCCGGCGTCCTTCTCGCCGGTGAGGTAAAAATCCCTCCTCCTCGATCCTAGACCGGAGGACCGGGCCAGCCCGTCGAGAGCTACCCAAATCACCCTGCGCTTCCCGCACCTGGGTGGGACGGGCGCCTCGGCGGGTTGGCCGCGATGGCAGTCCAGT
>JAFAHP010000800.1 GCA_019237175.1 Alphaproteobacteria bacterium | reverse complement strand
CTTGCCGCCGGCGATAATTGCACCCGCATGGCCCATGCGCCGGCCGGGGGGTGCCGTGGCGCCGGCGATAAAACCGACCACCGGTTTTTTGCAGCGCGATGATTTCAGGAATGCTGCGCCGTCCTCTTCCTCACTGCCGCCGATTTCGCCGATCATGACGATCGCTTGCGTTTCGTCGTCGGCCAAAAACATCTCCAGCACTTCGACAAAGTTGGTGCCGTGCACCGGGTCACCGCCGATGCCGACACAAGTTGACTGGCCGAGCCCGACCGTGGTCGTCTGCGCCACCGCTTCGTAGGTCAAGGTGCCCGAGCGCGAGACGATACCGATCGGGCCGCGGCGATGGATGTGGCCCGGCATGATGCCGATCTTGCATTCGTCCGGGGTGATGACGCCGGGGCAGTTGGGACCGATCAGACGGGTTTTGGTTCCGGAAAGCGCCCGCTTGACGCGAACCATGTCGAGGATCGGGATGCCCTCGGTGATGCAGGCAACGAGCGGGATACCGGCGTCGATCGCTTCGAGGATCGCGTCGGCGGCAAAGGGTGCGGGCACGTAAATCACGCTGGCATCGCAGCCGGTCGCGGCAACCGCTTCATGCACCGTGTTGAACACCGGCAAATCGAGATGGCGGGTGCCACCTTTACCGGGTGTCACGCCGCCGACCATCCTCGTGCCGTAGGCAATCGCCTGCTCTGAATGGAACGTGCCCTGCGAGCCGGTAAAGCCCTGGCAGAGCACCTTGGTGGCGGCTTTGACGAGGATTGCCATCAGCGCACCCCCTTGACCGCGCGCACGATCTTTTCGGCGGCGTCAACCAGATTGTCGCCGGCGAGAATCGGCAGCCCCGATTGCTGCAGTATCTTTCGGCCAAGGTCGACATTGGTGCCTTCGAGGCGCACGACCAACGGCACGTGCAGGTTGACCTCGCGGGCGGCCCCGACGACACCCTCGGCGATCACATCGCAGCGCATTATGCCGCCAAAGATGTTCACGAGAATCCCTTCGACATTGGGATCGCTCAAGATCAGCTTGAAGGCGGTCGACACCCGCTCGCGCGTCGCCCCACCACCGACATCAAGAAAATTCGCCGGTGCCGCGCCGTGTAACTTGATGATGTCCATCGTCGCCATCGCCAAGCCGGCGCCGTTGACGAGACAGCCGATATTGCCGTCGAGCTTCAGGTAATGCAGCCCGTGCTTGCCGGCCTCGACCTCGGTCGGGTCTTCCTCGTCCGCGTCGCGCAACGCGGCGAGGTCGGGATGGCGGAAGAGGGCATTGTCGTCGAGATCCATTTTGGCGTCGAGCGCGAGCAAGTCGCCCGAGCCGGTCACGACCAGCGGGTTGATTTCGGCAATCGAGGCATCGAATTCGGTAAAGGCGCGGTAGAGCCCGGTAATGAACTTGACCGCGGTGCCGATCTGGTTGCCTTCGAGCCCAAGGCCAAACGCGATTTCGCGCGCGTGAAACGGCTGAAGGCCGCTCGCCGGGTCGATCGCGACCTTGAGGATCCGGTCAGGTGACTGCGCGGCGACCTCCTCGATCTCGATCCCGCCCTCGGTCGAACCGATCAGGGTGATGCGGCCGGTTTCGCGATCGACAAGCAGCCCGAGATAGAGTTCGCGAGCGATGTCGCAGCCTTCTTCGATATAGACGCGCTTGACTTCGCGGCCGCCGGGGCCCGTTTGATGGGTGACGAGATTATGACCAAGCAGCGCTCGCGCTGCGGCAGTGATCTCGTCCTCGCTACGCACGAGCTTGACGCCGCCCGCCTTGCCGCGGCCGCCGGCATGGATCTGCGCCTTGACCACCCAGAGGGATCCACCCAGGCGCTTGGCCACTTCGACCGCCTCGGCTGCGGTGTAGGCGACACCCCCGCGCGGCACCGCGACGCCGAGTTTCGCCAGCAGCTCCTTTGCCTGATATTCGTGGATATTCATCGGATCAACTCGCGAGCGGCAGCTTCTTGACGACCTCCACGAGGTCACGGACTGCGGCAACCGATCGGTCAAACTCCGCTTTTTCCTCGTGATTGAGTTCGATCTCGACAATGCGTTCGACGCCGCCTGCACCGATCACGACGGGCACACCCACATAGACGTCTTTGACGCCGTATTGGCCGGTAAGCCAAGCAGCGCAAGGCAACACGCGCTTTTTGTCGCGCAGATAGGCCTCAACCATAGCGATCGCCGAACTCGCCGGGGCGTAGAACGCCGACCCGGTCTGCAACAAGCCCACGATCTCGGCGCCGCCATCACGCGTGCGCTGGACGATCTTGTCGAGCCGTTCCTTTGTCGTCCAACCCATGCGCACAAGATCAGGCAGCGGAATACCGGCAACGGTCGAATAGCGCACCAGCGGCACCATCATGTCGCCATGGCCGCCAAGGACGAAGGCGCTGATGTCTTCGACCGACACCTTGAGCTCCTCGGCGAGAAAATAGCGAAAACGGGCGCTATCGAGCACGCCAGCCATGCCGACCACACGATGCGGCGGCAGTCCGCAAGATTGGCGCATGACCCAAACCATGACGTCGAGCGGGTTGGTGATCGTAATGACAAAGGCTTGCGGGCAATGTTTCTTGATCGCCTCTCCGACCGTCGCGATTATCTGGGCGTTAGTGCCGATCAGATCGTCGCGGCTCATGCCGGGCTTGCGCGCAATACCGGCGGTGACCACGACGACATCGGCACCTTCGATGGCGGTGTAATCGTTGGAACCCCGGATGACGGCGTCGTAGCCCTCGATCGTTGAGCCCTCGACGATATCGAGAGCCTTTCCCTGCGGCACGCCCTCGATGATGTCGAAAAGTACGATGTCGCCCAGCTCCTTGAGCCCGGCAAGCAGGGCAATGGTGCCACCGACTTGCCCGGCGCCAACCAGCGCGATCTTGTTGCGTGCCATGACGATGCCTCATTATTTCCGTGCCGAGGGCGCGTGCGGCCGGTTCGCCTCTTACCGCGAATTCCCTGGACGGGCAAGGCACGCGGCCTCGTTGCGGCGCGAAGCCAGCCGACCACCGCTCTTCAATTGGGGTTCCCGCAGGCTTGTCGATCTGCCCTCCAGCGATCGGTGTTTGACCACAAAAAAGATTCAATCGTTAACTGTAATGTATCGGAATAACCCAAACGCCCGAAAGTCGTAGGATATATGCGTTCAACACAGGACCAAGATCGGCCCAAGGTTAGGATCTCAGGGACTCCCCGAAAAATCAGAGACAACGGTTAGTGCGAATATGATGGAAAAGCGGGCCGAACGCTCCGATGATAAACAGGGGTCAACCGCCTCACAGTCGCGCCCTCCGCGACAGACGCAGGCGGTTGCTTCCGTGTCGCATCGCCAGCCCTTTGTCTTCAAGGGACGCAATGCCAGCAGAGGCCGGCTCGATCGAACCCCATATACCAGGCTTGCGTCGTTTTGCGCGGGCGCTGGTGCGCGGCGACCGTGAGCGAGCGGACGATCTGGTGCAGGACAGTCTCGAGCGGGCGCTGTCGAGTTGGCACCTGCGCCGCGCCGAAGGCGATTTACGGGGCTGGCTCTATACAATTCTGTACAATCGCTTCCTCAGTGAGCAGCATCGCCAAAAGCGGCGCGGAGTGCACGACGCGTTGAGCGAATCCATCGAATCCGAACTGCCGCAAATCACGGGTGGGCAGGACGCGGCGCTCGAGCATCGTGACCTGATGCGCGCCTTTGCCGCGCTGCCTGAAGAACACCGATCGGTATTGTTCCTTGTCGGCGTCGAAGACCTCTCTTACGAGCAGGCGGCACGGGTGCTGGGAGTGCCGATCGGCACCGTCATGTCGCGGCTGTCGCGCGGTCGCGAACGCTTACGGCTATTCCTGAACCACGATCTCGGGGCACCCCGCTCGACCCCGCGGAGGGAGAAATGAGCGGGGTTCGCGGCCTCGACGAGCATGACTTGAACGCTGTCGTCGATGGGCGAGTACCGCCCGAGCGTGCCGCTGTCGTCGAGGCTTATTTAGCCGGGCAGCCCGAGGAAAAGGCACGATTGCAGCGAGATGCGGAAATCCGCGAGGCGCTGCGCGGCGGCTTCGCCGGGGAGTTGGAGGAGCCGATCCCGAACCGTTTGCGGGTAATACGGCTAATCGCCGAGAAACGCCGACGCCTTTATTGGCGGTATGGCGCGGCTGCCGCCGCTCTCGTCCTGTTGGTGCTGGGCGGAATTGGCGGCTGGGCGGCACGCGGTTTGGGCGTCGGGTTGGCGCAGCCGAGCCAAACTGCGCAGGCGGCGGCAACCGAACGCGAAATTACCGCCGACGCGCTGGCCGCCCATCGCGTATTCTCGGTTGAGGTCCGCCATCCGGTCGAAGTCGACGCCGCGCAAGAGGCCCACCTTGTGCAATGGCTGTCAAAGCGCCTTGGCCGTCCTTTGGTTGTTCCCGACCTGAGTTCGGCTGGTTTCCAGCTCATGGGCGGCAGGCTGCTTCCTTCCGAAAGCGGGCCCGCTGCCCAATTCATGTATCAGAAGGGAAACACCCGGCTCACGCTCTACGAGCGCGCCGACAGTGCCGGCGAAACCGCCTTTCGGTACAGCGAAGCAAACGGTATCGGTGAGTTTTTCTGGTCCGATCAGGACTTTGGATATGCACTCGCGGCAAAGGCCGATCGCCAGGAACTGATGAGACTTGCCGAGATCATCTACCGACAGCTTTCGGGCGGCGGCGGCAAGGCCAAGCCGGCGGCTCCGCCGCCGGGAAAGCCTAGCTGACGCGCACCCCGGTCGCCTTCGCCGTCCGTCGGTCGCGTCGAGGTGCCGGCTGACCGGGAAACTCCAGTTTGCAACATTTTCCGCGCTGATGAAATCGTCATGTCGGGGATGGGGTGAGATTGATCCCGGCATCCGCTCGAGGAAGCTGAACTCGCCGGGGGTGAAAGACAGCGGTCGTCGGTAGAACCGGTCTTTGGGCCTAAAGGCCCAGGGCGGCTCTCGGCAAGGACGGTCCTGCGTGGCGGCGGTATCGATGATGATTGCGCGCGATTCGATCGCCGCCGCGGTCAAACGGTTCTGCTCCTCCTGCAAGATTACCGCCGCGGAAGCCTTGAGCGGAGGGCGTTAGCGTCATTTTGCGGCCCGTAAGGACGGCAATCCTTGACGATTCATTGGCTGTGCGGTGCAGCGCGCCAATCTGGGGCATAAATCTCTTTCTTTTTTTGAACCCGAACGGATATCTTTTCGCGCGGGGGATATCGCAATGGTGGCGCTAAGACGGCTCGACGCTGCAGCGGCGAGGGAGCGCGCCAACGGTTTTAGGGCGCTTCTTGTTGCCGAGGCCGCAAACACCGGCAGGATCGGGCCGCCATTCGACATCTTCTGGGGCCGGTATTGGCCGCCGCCCTTATGGGGCATATTCGAGACCTTGCCGCGGGGCGCGCTGCTGCCCGCCCGCTCCGCGGTTGCGCGTCCATCCCAACCACGTTGAGCGGGTGTGCGACCCATGTTCAGCCGCAAGCGAAGCGAAACCGAGGATCGTAAAATGGCAGAGTCATCCGACGATCTAGGCATTCCAATGAAGCCCGCGCGACCGGCGGTGGCGCCGGCTCCGACCACCCCGGTGCGACCCGCAGGGGTACCGCCACGGACGCCGGATGTGGGGCGGCCCGCCGATCCGCTGCGCGCAGCCGAGTCGGCACGCCTCTCCGACCCATTGCGCCGGCCGAGTGAGACGAGCGGCCAACCGAGACCGTCCGGGGAGCTGCGCCGATTGAGCGTCGGTCCCGAGATCACGCTGTCGGGTGAAATCAATTCCTGCGACAAGCTGTTTATCGAGGGTAGCGTCGAAGCAAACTTGACCAATTGCCGCGACGTCGATATCGCCGAAAGCGGCCTGTTCAAGGGTTCCGCGTCGATTGAAGAGGCCGAGGTTCGCGGCCGCTTCGAGGGCAATCTCGTCGTCCGCAAGCGCCTGTTGATCAAGGCTTCCGGCCGGGTCTCGGGAACGATTCGTTACGGCCAGATCGAGATCGAATGCGGTGGCCAGATTTCCGGCGATATCCAGGCGCAACCGGCCGGCGAAACCAGTGAGGCTATGCCGGACGTGGCGCCCGTGCGCGTCGTGAGCTGACTGGGGTTTTCCGCGCGGCCGATATCGACGCCGCCCGCCGGGGCGCGGCGGGCCGTGCGTCGACGGCTGGCTTAGGCTCGGCCGCGGCGCGTGCCGCAATCAGTTCGGCCGGGCCGGTTTTCGCCTCATAGTGACACAGATCGGCGACAACGCAGGTCGGGCAATCGGGCTTGCGCGCCTTGCAGACATAGCGGCCGTGCAGGATCAGCCAGTGATGCGCATAGGCCTTGTATTCGCGTGGGGTGCGTTGTTCGAGAGCCATCTCGACCTGCAAGGGCGTCTTGCCGAGCGCCAACCCGGTGCGGTTGCCGACCCGGAATATGTGCGTGTCGACGGCGATCGTCGGCTGGCCAAAGGCGACGTTCAACAC
>JAFAHP010000765.1 GCA_019237175.1 Alphaproteobacteria bacterium | reverse complement strand
CTCCCCGAAATCATCGGCGCGTTTGTGACCGACGCTCTCGGTCTGGCTACAATACCCGGCAGAGCGGTAGCCGGCGTTCTGGTCAGTCAGTTCTTTCGGAGACGCGCCAAGACGCTTCGCGACCTTCTCTTTGAGGAATTGCGACGTGCGAACATGAGCGACGCGCAAGTGGCGGATCGCCGTACTGTAACTCTCAGGTCCTGGTGCGCAGCATAAGAGCGGGCGCCATCGGGCAGCAGCCAATGACGGACGATTTTCGCCACCCGTCGAGCACCGTCGGCATCGATAGGACCGAACGCAATACCCATCCGCGTCGAACGGAGGATCGGCATGTCGACGCAGTTAGGTAGGATGGTCCTTTGGCCGCGATGTTTCGGGGCGGGTGCTCTTTTCGCCGCGCTGTGTGCGTGCGTCACGCAGCCGACGACTGGCAGTGTCGCGATCCCCAAGATCCCGGCCAACATGGCGCGCGCCTGGTTCTATCGCGAGGACGAGCCCTATAACGGCCTCGCCCGGCCTTATGTCAGGATGAACGGGGCGACCGTCGGCATCGCCGAACTCGGCGGCGCCTTCTATCGCGATGTCTCACCGGGAGCGTATTACGTAACCGTCGACAGCTACCGGCGCTTTATCAACCAGTTCCCACATGTCTATCTGATCCGGGGCGAGACAGCGTATTTCCAAGTCTTCGAGGCATCCGCGTCAAGCAACGTTGGTGCTATGAGAAATTTTGCCCGGCCGTCGTTCTATGTATGGGTGATGCCTACCGAGATCGCCGCGCCAGAGGTGGCGCGCAGCCTGTTCTACTCGAGCGGCGGCTAAGATTGGGTTTCAACCCCGAGACCTTGTTCTTCGATGTCGTCCGTGAGGGCAGCGAGCGATTTTCGAACCCGTCGCAGGGTCGCATCGTTCGGCTCCGGGCCGATGCTGAAGCCCAGCCTTCGGCACATCTTCAGCATCGGTTTGTTCTCGTGCAGTACTAAACCGACCAGTTCACCGATGCCGAATTGCTGCGCGACCTCGATCAGCCGAGTCATCAACAGATGCCCAACGCCCCGCCCGTGCCAGTCGCTGCGCACCGCAACGGCGAACTCTGCGCTTAGCCGATCTGGATCGGCGGAATAGCGCGCGATGCCCAGCGTCATGCCGTCGTGCTGTGCCACGAGCGCCATCTCGCGGCCATAGTCCAAATGCGACAGACGGAGTGCGAGGGTATGGCTCAACTCAGGCATCGGCGCAAAGAAGCGCAGGCGCACATCCTCCCGGCTCATGTGAGCGAAAAGATCCTGCAGAACGGGTTCGTCTTCCGGCCGTATGGGACGCAGCGCGATCGGCGTACCGTCGAGCGTCGTGCCGCTGCTTTCGAGATTTTCGGCAGGCACCGGTCCGCTTTCAGAGGGGAGGCGCACGCGACCGCACATGGCCGGAATATGGTAGCGACAGCCGCGTCAGCGAAGCACGATGCTGGTCGAGCCGCCAATGCCGCGAACCGAGCCGCTGCTGCCATTGCGGCCAGGGCTGGCACCAACCCACGGACAAAGGAGACAGCGATGACTGCTGAGCGATCTGATGCGGCAACCGCGCAGCGAGCGCCGCAAAAATGACGACGCCACCCGAGGATGACCCGCGGCTCTTCGCCCCCGGCACCCACGGCTGCCACGAGGCATTGCATGTGGCGCTGATGTTTGCCGAGATCGTCGACGAATACTTTGTTTGGCACCCGGCGATCAAAGCCAAGCCGGAATGGGCGGTGCATGCCGAGACGGCCAGCAGAGCGCTCTTCGCCCTTTGTCAAGCGATGGGCCGAGCGCATTTCGCGCCCGGGTAAAAAGCGATAGTGAGCCCCAGCGGCCCGCCGATGACCCTCAGCACCGTCGCCCCGGTGCGCGCGCGTCTGCTCGTCTGCCGGGCTCGATTTTGCAGCCATTCCGGCGCGTCACGCGCCCGCCTTTCCGGCGATAGTTAACCGCACCATCTCGCAAAAGATGACCCTCGAACTGACTGACGACGAACATCGGGAACTGGTTCGGCTGCTCCGGCGCTCAATCGACGAAGACCGCTTCCCGCTTGCGCCCCGGCACGCGCCGATCAAGGCGATCCTGGCAAAGCTCGAACCGCCGGCGCCGATACCGGAGCCGCTGCCGCCGTTGCGACCGGGACTAGCGCCGAGCCATGGTCGATATCGTCGCCGGCGATGACGGCGCCCGACGGCAACTGACACCAAAGGGAGAAATATCAATGCTCAAGTTGTCTGCTATGATGATCATTGCGATGCTGGCCAGCGCTACTCTGGTCAATTCGGCGTTCTGTGCACCACCACCGTGGGAATATGGATGGTGGGCCAAAGGTTCGCACGGCGAACCGCAGTGGCGCGGCGGTTGGGGTCGTAACGGTCATTGGGTGCGCCACGGCCGTAATTGGGTTTACCGTTGGCCGGCGCACCCAGCGGATCGTCGCTGAAACGCCTCACACCTTAGCGGACAATGATCGACCTCGGCACATTCATCGCCGTATTGCACGACAACGAGATCAACGGCGAAATCTCGTGGTTCTTCGATCCCGTTTGGACCGTCAAGCCCGGTGATCGAAGGAACGGTTACGACGCCGTGGCCGTGGTCAGTAGCCTCGGTGAAGCCGCCGAATGGCTGCGGGCGACCGCAATCCCACTCCACCGCGACAGCACCTTCGCGCAGCGATATGACCACCTACCGCGGCCCGCCGATGACATTGGGTAATGCCGCCGGTGCCGGTGTACGGCTCTCGCCTGGTGCCCCGACTGCGGCCGTCAGATCGAGCCTGACGTCGCAGAGACGGCCGAGCGCTACGGCGCGGAGATAAACGTCCC
>JAFAHP010000721.1 GCA_019237175.1 Alphaproteobacteria bacterium | reverse complement strand
GACCCCGGTCAGGTGCCCAAAATCGGCTACGAAACCTTCCGCTGCCGCGACCTACCGCGCGAGCCTATGCTCGCCACCAATGCACTGACAGGCGGCAGCTTGGCCGAGCCAGTTATTGCATAGGATGGGCTGAGCCCGGCGCAACCCGGCAACGCCCATCAATTACGCGAGGCAGCGCACCGACGATGGGCTTCCCCCGGGTCAAGTTTGAGGGTTAGCCCATCCTACGATCCACAATCTATTGCGCCGGCGCCAGTTCCGGCGTCTTGGCCGGGGCGAACGCGGGTATGACCTCTCTGCCAAAGCGTTCGAGCTGTTCGAGACAGACGGATTTCGGCACGCCGACGCTGAGGCTGACCGACACCCGCTCGAGGCCTGGATAGCGTTTTTCCAGGCCCTTCAAATGCTCGATGATCTGCTCGGGCGAGCCGCACAACACACCGCCATTGGCGATTGCGTCCTCGATGCGCGGCAATTTGGCGAAGGCCGCCCGCTTGGGATCGCGCATGATCTCGATCTGCGCGTCGGTCAAGGCCCGCACAAGGCGTAATTCGCCAAACATCTTCATATTTTCTTCGTAATATTTGCCGGCCTCGCGAATGCCTTCTTCGCGACTATTGGCGATGAAGAAATGGAAGCCGAAGCACAGCCGCTCGCCCAGTTCGAGATGCTTGCCGATCCGCGCATGCGCCTCTTGCCAGGCGAGCACGGTACGGTGCATCGCCCCGCCCTCGGCCGAGCCGCCGCCGATCAGCCCCTGAATCCCGTGCTTGGCCATGAAATCGAGCGCCCGCTCGCTACCGCCCTGGATTGGCTGCCAGCATTCGACGGGCCGCCGCAGCGGGCGCGGCACGACCGTCAGCTCTTCGAGCGTGTATCCGCGATAGGGCACGCGCGGCGGCAAGGTGTAGTGCTTTCCCTGATGCGAGAACGACTCGTTGTTGAACGCTTTGAAGATGATCTCGACCTGTTCCTCGAACAGCTCGCGATTGGCCGGCTGATCGAGCAGCGGCGAGCCGAAGGTCTCCACTTCGCGGGTATGATAGCCGCGCCCCACGCCAAAGGTGATCCGGCCGCCGCTCAAAATGTCGGCGGTGGCGTAATCCTCGACGAGCCGCAGCGGGTGCCACATCGGCGTGATGTTGAAGCCGCAGCCTAAGCGGAGCCGCTTGGTCACATGCGCCAGATGCAGCGCCGCCATCAGCACGTTTGGAATGCATTCGTAGCCTTCGTGCTGGAAATGGTGCTCGGCCATCCAGAAGGTGTCGTAACCGAGCCGGTCCATCAGCTGCGCCATCGCCTCCGCCTTGTCGAAGACGGTGACGAGACGTTCATTTGGAAAACGGCGGTCATTCACCGGGATGCCGCCGTAACCGACATTGGTCATGTCGATATGGCCGGCGAACAAGCTGTCGAATTTTGTGATCATTTCCAGACCTCCGCGGGACCGCCGATTGAATGGCGGGCGATTGTACGCCACAGGGCGGGGCTGGCAACCGGCATGGCCGAGCGCCAAGCCGGACACCCGCCAAGGTTTTCCTCGTCCCGCTGTCGCGATGCCGCGATCCGGGTTACAGACCGGTTTCCAGGCGGCGGCCGGGTATCGTGGATCGTGGCCGCGGATTGTGCCCGGTTGCTCGGCTGGTATGCTGCGCACTGGCCAATCGTGATCTCGACCCGCCCGGGGGACAACGGATGCGGTTTTTGTTTGTCTCTCTGTTTATCTTCGGCTGCCTTCCGTTCACCGTGCGCGCATCGGCCGCTCAGCAGGCTGCCGGACGCCTCAGCACCGAGCAGCGCGACATCGGCCGGCTCGAAACCCGAATTCAGAGATATGATCAGGCGCTCGGCGTTGTCACCCAGCTACGCCGCCCCCTCGGTGACGAGACCGAATGCAACGGAATCTGCTTTTTCCCGAGCAGCAGCCATCCGGTGGCGTGGCGGTGCGCGCCGAACGACAGCTGCAATTTGCATTGCGACGTCAACCCCCCGGTCGGCGGGTGTCACTAAAGCCGGGGTGAGGCGGCTTCTTCTCGCGCAAGGGCGCAGAGCGCCCTCGCATTTCTCGCGGCTGTTACGGTCCCGGCGCGCATTGCAGGCTGATCGCTGCAATCCCGGCCGCGACGTTGAGACCGGTGGTGCCCTCGATACTCAGCGGCTGCAGCGAGACCGAATTGCCGCTGCCGCCGACGAGGACATTTGCTCCGACCCCGAGACCCGCAGTGACCTGCGCCGTAGCCCCTCCATAATTACCGGCCAGCGCGCATGGCGCCGGCGTCATGGTCGGCGCAAGCACCGTCCAAACCAGCACCCCGCCTTGGACGTAGCCGATATCGACGCCAAACCGGTTGATCGTGCCGAGATAATGTTCGTAGTGGCCGCCCCCACCCGAAAAAGTGCAGTTCAGCGATCGCGACGAGCCAAATATAAATCCAAAGCCGCTCGAAACGTTGCAGCTGAGGACGCCGGCCTTGACCCCCTGCGCATGCGCCGGTGCCGTCAAAAGAAGAGCACCAAGCATCAGCGTGAGCGCACTGACCGCTACCGTCAGCTTTCTGAGCATTCTCTTGTCTCCTCGTTTTTCGAAGCCGATCCGATCCGGGCGCCAAGCCTGAACGCGATCGATATAAGTTGGTTCCCGATTTTTTGATAAGTTGGTTCCCGATTTTTTGCGCGATGATTTCAAGCCGCACCGGTCGGCATGCTCGGCTCGATCTCGGCAATCCGTGCTGGCAGCACGAGCGATTGAACCATCGCCGGCGCATGGCGTTCACAATCCGATCACCAATTGCCGTTCGCGATGTCTGGCAGACGCCGCCCGCCGACACCGAAAATGCAGCGACATTTCAGCCGCTTTGCGAGCGCCACGCAGCCCCAAACGCCTGTGCGTATTGTTCCGGCTCAATCGGCTGCGCGCTGCGAATTAAGCACTCGCGTCCGCGGCGATTTTTTGGAACAATCAGCTTCCGCGGTCGCGACCGGGCCGCAAACCGACTCGACAGGAAACCGACTTGATCAGAGATAGGAATTTTCGTCAGCCGCGCCGCCGCGACTTTGACGATGATGGTTATGACCCGCATTTGCGGGAATTTGGGGGAACGCCGCGCTATACCGCGCCGCGCTTTGAAGTGCCTTCGGGCCCTCCGGTCCACGCCGTCGTCAAATGGTTCAAGCCCGAAAGAGGATTTGGGTTTGTCGAACTGTCCGACGGTTCCGGCGATGCGTTTTTGCACGCCAGTGTCCTCGAACGCAGCGGCGTTCCTGCCGTGCAACCGGGTGAAACCCTCGAAATCCGGGTAGCACCCGGACAAAAGGGCCCGCAAGTTACCGAAATCCTCAGCGTCGACCGCAGCACGGCAACACCGCCATCGGCGCGGCGCGCGCCCTACCCGGGCACCGCGCGGCCGACCTATGAAACCTCGACTTCGGTCGAAGAGACCGGCACGGTGAAATGGTACAACGCCCAAAAAGGTTTCGGCTTTATCGTCCGTGAAGGCGGGGGGAAAGACGCCTTTGTCCATGCGTCAGTGCTCGAACGTTCGGGCATCGAGACCTTGAACGAAGGACAGCGCGTATTGATCGACATCGCGGAAGGCCGCAAGGGACCCGAAGCCGTCAGAGTACGTCTCGCTTAAAGACGATCGAGCGCCGTCGCCGCCGAAAGGGGGAAGAATGGATTTCGGCGCGGCGATGTTCTTTACCGAGTACTCGATAAACCCGACCGATCTCGGCCGGGCGCTGGAGGAACGCGGGTTCGAGTCGCTATGGGCCCCCGAGCATTCGCATATTCCAAGCGCGCGGGCCACGCCGTTTCCGCAAGGCGGCGAACTTCCCTCGAAATATTATGACGTTATGGATCCCTTCGTCACCCTGACCGCTGCGGCGGTGGCGACGACGAGGCTGCGCATCGGAACCGGAGTGTGCCTGGTCTCGCAACGCGACCCGATCCAAACGGCAAAGCTCGTCACCTCGATCGACCACATCTCGCGCGGACGGTTCCTGTTTGGCGTCGGCGGCGGCTGGAACGCAGAGGAAATGGCCGATCATGGCACTGCCTTCAAAACCCGGTTCAGGCTGCTGCGCGAGCGGGTGATGGCGATGAAGTCCATCTGGACCGAGGATGAGCCCGAGTTTCACGGCGAGTTCGTCGATTTTCCAAAAATGAAAACCCGGCCTAAGCCAGTGCAAAAGCCGCATCCGCCGGTCATTGTCGGCGGGGCCTTTCCCTACGCAGCGCGGCGTGCATTGCGCTATGGCGACGGCTGGGTTCCGTATGCCAGCCGGCCGCAATATTCCGAGGTCACCGATTTCATACCGAGGTTTCGAGAGATGGCGGGCGAGGCCGGGCGCAGCCTCGAGGAGGTGCCGGTGACGGTGTTCGGCGCTCCGGAAGATCCAGAGCGGCTGCGGCGCTACCGCGACCGCGGCGTCGCACGAGTGGTCGTCAGCCTCCCCTCCGCCAGAGCGGATCAGGTTCTGCCTGTCATCGACCGTTGGGCGGAGCTGATCCGCCGCGCTGGATAAGCTCGATTGAGCTGTCAGCGCCCCCGTATCGGCGCGTGCGGCAGGACTGAGCCGAAGTCGCGTCAATGAACTCCGAGGTGGGCGCCAATTCGGCGAGGTCGATGCCGAAGGCCACTTCACTTACAAATAGTTGGATAGCTATTGGCAAGAGGACAGCCTTTTTGCCTTGACGATCGTTGCCGATCAGCGGCTGGCTGGTTTTGTCCCGATAAATCGCTGGTCGGCGCTCAACCGACCACTCGATCAGTCGATCGCCGAGTTTTTCGTGCTGCGGAAATATCGGCGGCTCGGGGTCGGGTCGCGCGCGGCAAAGGCGTTATTCGAGCAGTAACAACGGCATAAGGTAGATAGTCCCAATGTAAGGGTTCACTAATGTAAGGGGTTCACTATCGCTTTCTCATTCCAGTCATCCCGGCGGAGGGCCGGGATCCATGGCGGCCATGGGCACCGGCCTTCGCCGGTGTGGACCAAAATTGGGGAAATGTTACCCACAATTGAACGTCTCGCATAATCCAAGGTTCAAGGCCCGATCGATTGCAGCCAAGAGCGCCTGGCGCTGCTGCGGGGTATTCAGCGGAAATCGTTCAAAATCGGTTCCGACGTTAAGGTCGGCGAAGACTCCGGCCGGGTCCTCATGGAAATGCAGAAACGCTTTCGATTTTCGATAGAATATCCCGATCCTCTTTTCTTTGATGCCGCCCCTCGCCCGGATCTGCACGAGCAGATCGGTTAGCCCCTCCAGCGTTGACAGGGTGGCGTGCTTCATGCCGGATTTCCCGGTTTTCGATCCGTGACCGACAGTCGTCGTTGCATCCTTGCCGGGGGAGCCAGCCCCTCACCCCGAACCTCTCGCCGCGCGGAGAGAGGGGCAGAAAATCAACCTTAGGCGGCGTTGCGGTCCAACAGCTCGATATGAACGTTCTGCGGTCCCCGCAGAAAGGCGATCCGCACGCCGGGGCGGATCGTCTTTGGTTCGACCGTGAACTCGGCGCCCTTTTCCTTGAGCGCTGCGACGACCGCATCGATCCCCTCGACCCGAAGCCCAATATGCTCGAGACCAAGATAAGGCGGCTGCGGCGGCTGCGCGACAGCCTGCTCCTCCGGAACCTGTGCGATGAAGATGGTTACGCCCCCCAGGTTCATATCCACGCGTGGGCGGCCGTCAGACTGGATCGACCGGATGATCTCAGCCCCAAACATCCGTTCGTACCATTGCGCCGTTTCGTCGGCATTGGGGCTGCGTAGATGGACATGGTCGTAGACGAATTTGGTCATGACGTTTCTCCGAGGGTTGATCCGATCACGCAACTCTAGGCGCAGCGCATCGACGCGGCCAGAACATCCTACCGCACCCCGCCGTCAACCGGCCTCTTCGCAGACAACCGCGCGCAGCGGGGTTGAGCCTCAGGTGCGGAACGGCTTATGTAGCGCGCCAGCCCGTATGGCAGCTACCAGCATCAGGGGGAACGCCATGTCAAACAGGCGGTGCGCACTTTGGCTCATCATGCTCTTCGCGGCCGCCGGCCTTGCCGCTACTTCGGCTATGGCAGCAACGAGCTGCGACCAGCTTCTCGCCCGGCTCGCCGGACGCGTCATGAATGCCGCGGATACGACGTGTTTTGCCGGCGCCGACCTGACCACCAATAACCCCAATACGACCCCCGCGGACAATTCGCTGCCGGGCTTGCCGGCCTTCGCCTTTACCCCACAGACCGACCGCTCGGTAATATCACCGAGCCCGCCAAACCGTACGCCGATCACAAAAAAAGTCCCGGGTCTGCAACTCGACGCCCGCATCGCCGACGATCCCGCCGGCGAGGCGCGCATCCTTATCCGCCTGCCGGATCAGTGGAACGGCAAGCTCGTTGTCGCCGGCGCCTCGGGAACCCGCAGCGAGTTCAACGGCGACTTTGCCTGGAGCGATTATGTCGTGCAGCAGGGTTACGCCTATGTTTCTCAAAACAAGGGCGTCCTTAACTTTTACGTAGTCTCGCTCAATAGCCCGACCCCGCCTGAGCCGCTGGCATGCCGGCTCAACCCGGCATCCTCTATTTGGGTTCATTTCTACGCCAACGATACGGCAACGCCGTTTACCCGCTGGACCCCGTTTATGATCGAGGCCACGCGCATCGCACAGGATGCGGTCCAGGCCTATTACGGCAGCCGCGCCCGGCATACTTATGCGGTCGGCACCTCGAACGGCGGCTATCAGGTCCGTCGCGCGCTCGAAACGGCCCCCGAACTCTATGATGGCGGCATCGACTGGGAAGGCACCTATGTCGATCCGCTCGCCCCAAACATTTTGAGCGGACTGCCGCCGGCAATCCTCAATTTCACCGACTATGCCGCCTCAGGATTCAGCGCCACCAGCACCGCGGCGAAAAACATTGTGTTGACCGGTTACCCGCCTGACCTGCTCGCCGGCACCAATTCGCTTTGGGAGTCCTATTGGGGCGAATTTTGGGAGGTGACGCTCTGCCAATGGCAAAAACGCCTCGATCCGACCTACGATACCTACGGATCGGGCACCGGGACCTACAGCTATGTCGACCGGCTATCGGCTTCCGATGTCGGCGCCGAGGTCGCCGCAATCACCACCAACGGCCATATCGGCAGGCCTCTGATCACGGTCGCCGGCACGATGGACGCGCTGTTGCCGATCAATCTTCACGCCCGCGCCTACGCCCGCGCTGTCGCCGCTGCTCTTTCCGACCAGGGGGCGGAAAGCGATGGCGGCCAAAGCCAGCGTCCAGCATATCGGCTCTACGAGGTGCAAAACGGCAATCATATCGAGACATATAAAGACACCTTCTCGCAACTCGAGCTGATCCAGCCTCATGCTCAGCACGCCTTCGATTTGTTGGTCAAATACGTCGAGCAGGGCGCACAGCTGCCGCCGGACCAATGTATTCCGCGCGGCGGGACCATCACCCAACCACCGGCGCAACCCGGCCACTGCAGCAGTCTTTCTGCACCGTGAGCCGGGTCCGGTGATTGCGGCTGCGAATTCATAAAAGAAGGCGGGTGTGACCGATTCCACGGCAGTTCGGACGCGCGGCGTGTCGTCTCGCCGCTTTCCGGACAGCATCGAGAACCGCGCCTCATGGATCGCGGCGCTGCTCGCGATCGCCATCCTAACGATCTCTTATGGCGCACCGCTGATTGTCGTGGTCGCGCTCAAGCCGATAGCCGCCGCTCTCGACACCGACCGCTCTGTGGTCGCGTTGGCGGCCGCCCTGGTCTGGGTCGGAACTGGTGCCGGCGGCATTGTAATGGGCTGGGTCGCCGATAGAATCGGCCTGCGCCAGACGGTGATCTTCGGGGCGCTGATGACGGCGCTAGGCCTCGCCGTCTCGGCGGTCGGGCGGATCTGGACACTTTATCTCGGGCACGCCCTGCTGATCGGGTTTCTCGGCGGCGGGGCGCTCTACCCGCCTTTGCTGATCTATATCAGCCGCTGGTTCGATCGCCGCCGCGGCGCGGCGCTCGCCCTCATCTCCTCTGGCCAGTACATCGCGGGGGTGATCTGGCCTTCGGCATTTCAACACGCATTGGCTGGGCTGGCGTGGCAGGGAACGATGCTCGCCTTCGCCGGCGCCCTCATGCTGATCGTGCCGCTCGCGCTGCTGCTGAAACCGGCACCCCAGCCCGGCCGCGCGACGAGGTCGGCCGGTTTCGCCTATCACGGCACGGCGGCGCTGCGGCTGCGGCCCAACACGGTGCAGGCCCTGCTCTGCGGAGCAGGTTTCTTGTGCTGCGTGCCGATGGCAATGCCGTCGAGCCACCTCGTCGCGTTTTGCAGCGATCTCGGCATAGCGCCCGCGCAGGGTGCGGCGATGCTGTCGGTCCTGCTCGGTTGCGCCTTTGCCAGCCGCATGTTTTGGGGCTGGGCCGCGGATCGGGTCGGCGGGCTCGCTACCGTGTTCGCCGGATCGGCCTGCCAGGCGCTGGCGGTCGCCCTGTTCTCGATCACCCGCAGCGAGGCCGGGCTGTTTGCGGTCTCGGCCGCTTACGGGCTTGGCTTCAGCGGCATCATCCCCGCCTATGTCGTGGCGATCCGCGAGCTGTTCCCGTCGGCGCAAGCGTCGTGGCGAGTGCCGACGCTGCTGTTCACCTCGATGGGCGGGATGGCGTTCGGCAGCTGGTTTGCTGGCGCCCTCTATGATTATTTCGGCTTTTACGCGCCTGCCTTCGTCGCGGGTGCCTTGTTCAATCTCGCCAATCTCGCCGTCGTTGGTTTTTTGCTGATGCGCCAGCAGGAGACCGGTCGCGGGCGTACGCTGGAACCGGCGCGAGAGGCGGGATTGGACTAGCGCTTGCCGTCCGCACTCGTGGCCGTCGCAGAACCGAGGGCCGCGACCGCCTCGACCTTAACCGCTTACAGCGACCGGGTGACATGCACCGGCGGGACCGCGCCGAACCATTCCGGTCGTGCCCTTTCGATCTGTGCGGCAAGCTGCAGCAGCAGATCCTCGCAACAGAAGTTGCCGTAGAATTGGACACCGATCGGCAGCCCGTCATGGTCGAGCCCGGCCGGCACCGAAATAGCGGGAAGACCGGTCTCATTCGCCGGCATCGTGTAACGGCAGGCGTCGCAGAGGCGCGCGAGCCACGGGTCCAGCTCTTCCTCGCGCAACAGCGAATAGGGCCCGTTAGCGTGCGGCACCCGGATCGCCATCGTCGGCGTGAGCAGCACGTCCACTCGTTCCATCAGGCGGCCGAATTGCCGCGTGACAGTGTTGTTCTGCGCCATCATCTTCCAGATGTCGAATTTGTCGTATCGCGCGGCCGCGAGGTAATGGCGGTACACCATCGGGCCGAGATAATCGGCGAGCCGTTCGGGGACGAGGCCGCGCTCCCTGGACGTGGTCGCGAACTGCGCGCGCGAGCCGACCCAATTGATTGTGTAGGCCGACCACAAGGCCTGCCAATCGCAGATGTTCTCCTCGGCGATCTCGATGATGTCGTGACCCAAGCCCTCGAGCAACGCCGCGACGCCGCGGACATGGTCGATCACTTCGGGATCGGTCGGCGCCGCACGCCCCCACATTCCGGTCGACAGGCCAATCGCGAGCCGCCCGGGATCGCGCTCGACCGCCTGAGCATAGGAGATTGACCGCCCCCCGATCGTCATGAAGCTGCCGCCATTGGGGATGCGGGTCAGGTAATCGTACGCTGCCGCGGTGTCGCGAACGGTGCGGGTAACGACGCCGTCGATCGAGATCCGCGTCGCATATTCGCTCTGCGACAGCGGCCGCGGTACCCGGCCGCGCGTCGCCTTGAGCCCGACAAGACCGCAAAACGAGGCCGGGATGCGGGTGGACCCGCCGCCGTCGGAAGACATGCTGATCGGGACGATCCCAGCGGCAACCGCCGCGGCCGAGCCGCCCGACGAGCCGCCGGGGGTCCGCTCGAGTTTCCAGGGATTGTGCGTTACCTTGACCCGGCCGAGATAGTCGGTCGCGGTGTCGAAGGTCATGCCGAATTCGGGTGTCGTCGACCGGCCCAGCGGGACCAAGCCGGCGCTAAGGTAGTTGTCAACGAGCGGATCGGTCGTCTCGAGCACATGATCCTTGAACAGCTTCGACCCGGATTCCTGTTTGCGGCCGGCGAGACCCGAGCCGAGGTCCTTCAAAAACATCGGCACGCCGTAGAGCCGTCCCTCGCGGCTCGGCCTGTCCTTGTCCGGATCGGCGACCACGTCGTCGTAGAGCCCGAGCACCGCCTCGAGCTGCGGATCGATCCGAGCGACCCCTGCCGCGGCCTGTGCGCAAAGCTCGCTCGCGGCGACCGTTCCGGCGCGCACCAGATCGGCGAGCGCCACGGCATCGTGCTTGCCCCATTCCTCCCAGCTCATTGCAAGGCCGTGCGAATTCGTCATCGGCGCCGTCCGCCAATATGGTTGGTGACGGCGCATGATCTCGGCGTCTGCCGGCTGTCGTCAACCTCAACCTGCCTGGGCGCGATGCTCAGGCGGCGACTTTTTCGAGCTTGTGCAGAACACGGATGCGATTTGGCGCCGGGCCTTTGGCGAACCGCGCCCAGGTCCGTCCGGACAATTCGCCGACAAAAATGTTGCCGTCATGGTCGACGGCGATACCGTGCGGCGAGGTGAAATGGCCCGGATC
>JAFAHP010000516.1 GCA_019237175.1 Alphaproteobacteria bacterium | reverse complement strand
AATCACCCGCGCAATGTGCCGCCGGTTGCTTTTTCGACCTGGGCGACGAGGCGCTTGGAAAAGCCTTCTATTTCAGCCTCGGTCAGGGTGTGATCCTGCGGCTGCAGGCGGACGGTGATCGCCAGCGACTTTTTGCCGTCAGATAGTCCGGCGCCTTCATAGACATCAAAAAGGCGGATTTCGCCGGCGAGCTTGCGGTCGACGCTGCGCGCTGCGCGCAGCAAGGTTTCGGCCGGGAGCTCGCGATCGACGACAAAGGCGAAATCGCGCTCGATCGGCTGAAACACCGATAATTGCGGCGGCGGCTTGGCGCGGCCGGCGCGCGGTTCGGGCACGGCGTCGAGAAACACCTCAAAACCGGCGATCGGCGGTCGCGCGTCGAGTGCGGCGATTACCGCCGGGTGCAATTCGCCAAACGCTCCCAGCATCGTCGGCCCTAGCCGAAGGATCCCCGCGCGGCCGGGATGGAACCAGCCCGGGGGTTCGATGCCGGTCTGAACATTGTCGGCCGGCGCACCCATCGCCGCCAGCGCCGCCAGAGCATCGGCTTTTACGTGATAAAGATCGACCGGGCCAGACGGTATGCGCCAGTGCTTTGGCCCGCTTTGACCAGCGCGTACGCCGGCGGCCGCCAATATCTGACCCTCCGGCGTGTCGTCGCGGTAGAGCGGCCCCACCTCGAACAATGCGACATCGGGATAGCCGCGATCAGCGTTGCGTCTTACGGCGGCGATTAGGCCCGGCAATAATGACGAGCGCATCACATCGAGATCGGCACTGATCGGGTTGACGAGTCTTAGCCCCGGCTGGACGCCGCCGAACAACTCAGCCTCACGTTCCGAGATGAACGAGAAGGTCACGGCCTCGGTCAGCCCGCGGGCGGCGAGGGCGCGCCGCACCAGTTCGGAGCGACGGCGGGCCGGCGGCAATGCCGGTCGCGGCAACGGTGCCTCGCGCGGCAACGACACCGCTGGGATGTGGTCGTAGCCCGTGACGCGCAGCACCTCCTCGACAAGGTCGGCCTCGCCCTCGATATCGCCGCGCCATGAGGGTGGGATGACCGTCAGATCGCCAGAAACTTGAGCCTCCACGATACAGCCGAGGGCACGCAGGATCGCTCCACTCTCTTGCGGCGCCACATCGAGACCGCCAAGGCTTCCCGGCCGCCCGGCGCGCAACACGTAACAACGCCGCCAATCCGGCACGGCGCCGGCAGTCTCGATCTCCGAGGCCTCGCCGCCGCATAATTCGAGCATCAGGCGGGTAGCAATTTCGAGGCCGTCCCCCACAAAAGCGGGGTCGAGCCCGCGTTCAAAGCGATAGCGCGCATCGCTCGATATGTTGAGACGGCGACCGGTAGCGGCAGTACGGATCGGATCAAAAAGTGCAGCTTCGATGAACACCTCGGTCGTCGTCTCGGTACAACCGGTCGCCTCGCCGCCGATCACACCGCCCAGGCTCTGCACGCCCGCCCGGTCGGCGATGACTGTCACCTCCGGGTCGAGCGGGTATTCCTGGCCGTTGAGGGCCTGGAGGGTCTCACCTTCGCGCGCCAGGCGTATTGTCAGATCGCCGTCGAGTCGGCTCGCGTCAAAAACATGCAACGGTCGGTTCAAATCAAAGGTCAGAAAATTGGTGATGTCGACCAGAGCCGAGATCGGACGCAACCCAATCGCTTCCAAGCGGCGGCGCAGCCAGTCGGGGCTTGCTCCGTTCCGGACCCCGCGGAGATGACGCCCTACAAACAACGGGCAGGCCGAGCGATCTTCGATCATGATGCCGATTGGCGAACGAAACCGGGCGCGGACCGGGTTGGTATCCAGCGGTCTCAGCCGGCCGAGTCCGGAAGCCGCAAGATCCCGGGCGATTCCGCGCACACCGAGGCAGTCGCCGCGGTTCGGCGTGACCTTGATGTCGATGACGGGATCGCCGATGCCGATGAGATCGGCGTATTTCACGCCGACGGGGGCATCCGCGCCAAGTTCGATAATGCCCTCGTGATCGTCGCCAAGACCGAGTTCATAAGCCGAGCACAGCATGCCGCGCGAAGCCACACCGCGTATAGTGCTCTCCTTTAAGAGGGCGCCGGTACGCGGAATGACGATGCCGGCCGGTGCAAATACGCCCTTCATGCCGCTGCGTGCGTTGGGCGCGCCGCACACGACCTGCACATGGCTGTCGCCGGTATCGACGACGCAAACCTTCAACCGGTCGGCGTTCGGATGCCGCTCGGCCGAAACGACCAGTGCGACCGTGAAGGGGGCGAGCGCGGCGGAACGGTTTTCGACCGCCTCGACATCGTGGCCGAGCATGACGAGCCGGTCGACAATCGCAGCCGTCGCGGCGTCGCTGTCGAGATGGGTCCGCAACCACTCGAGCGTCGTTTTCATGCGGCGCTCACCCCGGTCAACGATCCGCGCACAAGCGACGGGATATCAAGAGGCAGAAAGCCATAATGGCGCAGCCAGCGCAAATCGGAATCATAAAAGGCGCGCAGGTCGGGGATGCCATATTTCAACATCGCGATCCGCTCGATACCCATCCCAAACGCAAAGCCTTGATATTGCGCGGGATCGATGCCGCAATTCTGCAACACCTTGGGATGAACCATGCCGCTGCCCAGGATTTCGAGCCAATCGCCGCCGGCGCCGATTTCCAGGTGGCCGCCTTGGCGCGAGCAGCCGATATCGACCTCGGCCGAAGGCTCGGTAAAGGGGAAATAACTCGGCCGGAAGCGCACCGGCAGATCGTCGAGGCCAAAGAAGGCGCGGCAGAATTCGATCAGACAGCCTTTCAGGTGGCCCATATGGGTCGAGCGGTCGACGACCAGCCCCTCGACCTGATGAAACATCGGCGAATGCGTGGCGTCATGATCGGCGCGGAAGGTGCGCCCCGGCACGATGATCCGGATTGGCGGCTGTTGCGCCAGCATCGTCCGGATCTGGACCGGCGAGGTGTGGGTGCGCAGCACGAGGCGGCTGCCGTCACCAGCCGCTCCCACCGTTGCCGCCTGACTAGTCCGGTGCACCGCGCGCGGCGGCAGATAAAAAGTGTCATGCTCCTGGCGCGCGGGGTGCTCGGGCGGGATGTTGAGCGCGGTAAAGTTGTAATAATCCTCTTCTATATGTGGCCCCTCGGCGACGACAAAGCCCATCTCACCAAAGATCGCGACGATTTCATCGATTGTCTGGCTGATCGGATGGATCCGTCCGTCGCCGGCGAACGGCACCGGCAGGGTCACATCGGCGCGTTCGGCGGCGAGCCGCTGTTCGAGCGCCGCCCGGCCAAGCCGTTGGGCGGCTTCGGCGAGCATCGTGGTGATCCGGTCCTTGGCGGCATTCAACTCGGCGCCGGCGCTGCGCCGCGCCGCCGGATCCAACGCCCCGAGTTCGCGCATCGCCAAAGTCAGCGATCCCCGGCGGCCGAGATACTTGACACGAACGTCGTCGAGAGCTTCCAGCGAGGTTGCGACTGCAATTTCTGCTGTCGCTGTTTCGATTAGCCGATTTGTGCCGTCGCGCGGCATAGCTTCATCCATCTTCGCGTTTCCAAGCACACAAATGAAAAAGGGGCCCCGCAATCAGGCCCCTTGCGCCTTCGGAAATTCCTACGGGGCCTAGCAAGCAGTTAGACGCGTAAATCGCCTCTCATTGTCATACCGGCGGAGGCCGGTATCCATGGTCGCCATAGATCCCGACCTGCGTCGGGATGACCAAGAAGGAGGTTGCATTGGCGCTACTCTCAGGGGGGCCATCTTGGCAGGCGCGCTAGGCGGCGGCCGCGGGCGTTGGCGCTTCCCGGAGTGCCGAGCGTGCCGCGACGACAATCGCGGCGAACGCTTCCGGCTCACGGACTGCGAGATCGGACAATACCTTACGGTCGAGGCCGAGGCCGGCGCATTTGATCCCGTGCATCAATTGGGAATAGGTCAGCCCGTGCTCGCGGGCGCCGGCATTGATGCGCTGGATCCATAGCGCGCGGAAGTCGCGCTTGCGGTTACGCCGATCGCGATAAGCGTAGCGCAACGCCTTTTCGACCCTTTCGATCGCGACGCGATAGGCCGTCGATCCGCGGCCACGATAGCCTTTGGCCAGATCGAGCACCTTTTTGTGGCGGGCGTGGGTTGTCACCCCGCGTTTGACGCGCGCCATCGCTCAGCTCCGCAGATATGGCATATAGGTCAGGATAAGCTTGCTGTCGCCCTTTTCCAGGGTCGTCGTGCCACGCCGTTTGCGCTTTCCCTGTTTGTCCTTATTGATCAACAAGTGACGCTTATATGCGTAGTTGTGCTTAATCTTTCCGGTGCCGGTGCGGCCAAAGCGTTTTTTGGCACCGCTCTTGGTTTTGAGTTTGGGCATTTGATTATCCTGTGCGGAGCTTCGCAAATAATTTCCGTCCGTGACGCTCCGCCCGTTTCGAGCCGCGCGTTATAGCGGCGCGCATCGCTTAAGGCAAGCGCGCGCCGGGCCATAATAAGGGTAAGGGAAGGTTACTTCGGCGATATAACCATTGTCATCTGCCGGCCTTCCATTCGCGGCATCTGTTCGACTTTGGCGACCTCCTGGAGGTTGTCGCGCACGCGCACCAGCACATCCATGCCAAGCTCCTGGTGCGCCAGCTCGCGCCCGCGGAACCGCATCGTCACCTTGACCTTGTCGCCTTCTTCAAGGAATTTCATCATGCTGCGCAGTTTCACGTCATAGTCGTGGTCGTCGATGCTGGGGCGTAACTTGATCTCCTTGACTTCTATGATCTTCTGCTTTTTGCGCGCCTCGTTCTTTTTCTTCTGCTCTTCGTATTTGTATTTGCCGAAGTCGAGGATCTTACAGACCGGCGGATCGGCGTTGGGCGCGATTTCGACAAGATCGAGGCCGGCGTCAGCCGCCGCCGCAACCGCCTCGTTGCGCGTCACGACCCCCACCATATTGCCTCGTTCATCGATCAATCTGACACGCGGAACGTGGATTTCCTCGTTGATCCGGGGCCCCTCGCGGGTAGGGATCAGGTTTATTGGTGGCCTATGTATCTAAAGTCTCCTCTTGATGGTTGAGACTCGCTGGTCGAGTTCCGGTCTCGTTACGTCGCCGACGGAGCTGCCGCCTCCTGCGACAATCTAGCAACCGCATCACCAAGCGCAAGAGCCTCCTGGTCATTGCTCCCCAATCGCCGCAACGCAACTGAGCGATCTGCCTGCTCGCGGCGGCCAACGACAAGGATGATCGGGGTCTTGGCGAGACTGTGCTCGCGCACCTTATAGGCGATTTTTTCGTTGCCGATGTCGAGCCCGGTGCGGAGCCCGGCAGCACGGCAGGCGCGGGCGGCCTCGGCGGCGTATTCGGCCGCACCCGACGTAATCGACGCGACGACGATCTGGACCGGAGCCAACCACAGCGGTAGGCGCCCGGCATAATGCTCGATCAGAATGCCGATAAAACGCTCGACCGATCCCAGGATCGCGCGATGCAACATGACCGGGACGTGGCGCCCGCCGTCCTCGCCGACATAGGAAGCACCGAGCCGCTCCGGCATGTTGAAGTCAAGCTGCAGGGTACCGCATTGCCACTGGCGGCCAAGCGCATCGCGCAAATGAAATTCGAGTTTCGGCCCGTAAAATGCGCCCTCGCCCGGGTTGTAGGTAAAGGGCAAACCCGCCGCCTCGACGGCCGCCTTTAGATCGCGCTCGGCGCGGTCCCAGACCGCGTCGCCGCCGACGCGCTGTGGCGGTCTGTCGGCGAATTTGATCTCGACGTCGTCAAAGCCGAAATCGCGATACACCGACAGCACCAGCCGACAGATTGCGATCGACTCGCTCTTGACTTGGTCCTCGGTACAGAAGATGTGCGCGTCGTCCTGGGTGAAGGCGCGCACGCGCATCAGACCGTGCAATGCACCCGAGGGCTCGTTGCGGTGACAGTTGCCGAATTCGGCGAGCCTCAGCGGCAGCTCGCGATAGCTGCGCAAACGGTTTCGGAAGATCAAAACGTGCCCGGGGCAGTTCATCGGTTTGACCGCCAGCACGCGCGCATCGCGGCTCTCGGCGATGAACATGTTGTCGCGGAAATTCTCCCAGTGGCCCGAGGCTTCCCACAGGCTGCGGTCGAGCAATTGCGGGGCTTTGACCTCCTGATAACCCGCGGCATCGAGCCGTCTGCGCATGTAGCTCTCGATGATGCGGAACAGCGTCCAGCCCTTTGGGTGCCAAAAGACGCTGCCCACCGCCTCTTCGCCCATATGAAACAGGTCGAGCTCGCGGCCGAGCCGGCGGTGGTCGCGCCGCTCGGCCTCTTCCAGGCGGTAGAGATATTCGTCGAGGTCTTTCTGCGCCGCCCAGGCGGTGCCGTAGACGCGCTGTAGTTGCGCATTCTTAGGATCGCCGCGCCAATAAGCGCCGGCGACGTTCATCAGCTTGAAGGCCTGGCCGAGCCGCCCGGTGGACGGCAAATGCGGTCCGATGCACAGATCGACAAAATCGCCTTGCCGATAGAGGCTGATCTCCTCGTCCTGCGGGATCTCGGCGATATATTCGGCCTTGTAGCGCTCGCCGATATCAGAAAAGTACGCAATCGCAGCCTCCCGGTCCCAGACTTCGCGCGTGATCGGCTCGTCGCGGCGGACGATCTCGTGCATGCGCGCTTCGATCCGTTCGAGGTCTTCCGGGGTAAAGGGCTGCGTCCGCGCGAAATCGTAGTAAAAGCCGGTCTCGGTAGCGGGGCCGAACGTCACCTGGGTCTCGGGATACAATTCCTTGACCGCCTCGGCCATCACGTGGGCCGCGTCGTGGCGCAGGATTTCGAGCCCCTCGGGCATCTCACGAGTGATCACCGCGACCGCCGCGTCGTGATCGATCGAGGTGGCGAGGTCGCGCAGCCGGCCGTCGACGGAGAGCGCGATCGCCGCCTTGGCGAGCCCCGGTCCGATTGCCGCGGCGATATCGCTGCCGGAGACGGGCCCCGCGAACGCGCGAAGCGCACCGTCGGGCAGGGTCACAACGATCGGTTCGGCGGCCTCGTGGGTTGCCGACGGGATCGGGGAATTCGGCATTGGATTATTGTTTTCTCTCATGGCACCAGCGCTCCGTGGATTGGGCGGTTGGACGGAGCCCTGGGGTCACGAAAAGACCCCGTCCGTTGGCCGGCGGGGTCTGTCAGGTTCGAGCCTTGGCGCTGGATCAGCGGACACGGACTCCCGACACCCCGCCACCTGTGGCGGTGCTGGTTGTCGCGATGATCCGCGCGCCTATACTCATTTGCGCAATATCGCGAACAGACTGCGCTGCGTCAAGGTGTCGGTCCATGGTCGTTTGGTGAATGCAGGCGCCTGCGACCGGCAAAGCCGACCTTTTGCACTGCCGCAGCGCGAAGACCTATGCCTTTGGAGAATTCGGTGGGGCACTCGATAAATGCGTCGGATCGGCCGAATTTGCACCCAACGCGTCGCTGTCTTGTCCGTACAGCCGGCCTGGTAGCGGCGAGTGCGGCGCTCACCGGCGGCTCGGCGACGATCGAGCCGCAGGCCGTCGCGGCCGATAACGGCACCGTCGAGTCGTTCTGGGGCGATCACCAGGGCGGGATCATAACTCCGGTCCAAAGCCACAGCTATTTCGCGGCACTCGACCTCGAAACCTCAAAGCGTGACGATGTAATCAAATTGCTGCGCGGTTGGACCGCGGCGGCGGCGCACATGAGCGCGGGCCAAACTGCTGCCCCGATTGGGATCGATGCCGCGAAACCTGCTCCCGACACAGGCGAGGCGCTGGACTTAGGGGTGGCGCGGCTGACCGTGACCTTCGGCTTCGGCCCGGGACTGTTCACCAAGGAAGGAAAGGACCGTTACGACCTCGCCGCGCGGCGGCCGCCGGCATTGGTCGATCTGCCGAGGTTCAATGGCGAGCAGCTGATCGAAACCCGCACCGGCGGTGATCTGTCGGTTCAGGCCTGCGCCGACGATCCGCAGGTGGCCTTTCACGCCGTGCGGCAATTGGCGCGGCTCGCTTACGGCACGGCGAAAATCCGGTGGGCGCAAGCCGGTTATGTGAGCCGACCCGATGCCGAGGCTACGCCGCGCAATCTGATGGGGTTCAAGGACGGCACCAGCAATCCTTCGGTCGCTGATCGCCGGGCCATGGCGAAATTTGTCTGGGTCGGCGAGGAAGGGCCCGACTGGATGAAGGGCGGCAGCTATGTCGTGGCGCGCCGCATTCGCATCGCGCTCGAACATTGGGACCGCATGAAAGTCGCGTTTCAGGAGCAGACGATCGGACGTCACAAATACACGGGTGCACCACTGGGCAGCAAAAACGAATTCGATCCGCCCGATCTCGACGCCAAAGACGAGGACGGCAACCTGGTCATACCGGACAGTGCCCATGTCAGGCTTGGCGCAGCGGCAAGCAATGCCAGCGCGCAGATCCTGCGCCGGCCCTATTCCTACAATGACGGGGTCGATTTCACCGCCGAGCGCTGGCCCCCGTGGCGCCAGGGCATGGAATATGACGCCGGCCTGTTTTTTGTTTGCTACCAGCGCGATCCACGAACCGGCTTTATCAAGATTTTCGACAACATGTCCAAATACGACATGCTCAACCAGTTCGTAACCCATACCGGGGGAGGGCTGTTCGCCTGTCCCCGCGGGGCTGCAAAGGACGAGTTTGTCGGCCAGCGGCTGTTCGAGACCACTTGAGAGCTTGGCGCTGCCGACAACCCGCCAGCGATATCCGAGGAAGACTGCCTTGCGGTATCGGGCGCTCGTCCTGGTCGCGGTCTTAAGGCCTCCAACAACACCACGCGATATCAGCCGGCCTCGCTGAGCCGGGCGGCAACAACGCAGCCCGCCAAGCCGGCACCGGTCACGATGAAGTCGGAGAGGCTTTCATCATCGGTCGTCGTCTCTCCCCCGCGCTTTCTCCTGGCGCCGGTTCGGACCACCTCTATTGCGCACCGACAACGCATTTTTGGTCGAAACATGACGACCTCTGTTATCGAGCGGCCGCGGCGACATCGGTGTGGCTGAAATCATCCCCCTTGTAGAGCAGCGGTTCTGCGCGGCACCGCGACAGCGCATACGCGAAACAATCGCCAAAGTTTAATCGGGCGGGGTGACCGCTGCCTCTGCCGAAATCTCGGTATGCGTCGCGCGCGACTCGCGCTTGGCTTTCGTCGACCGGCTCGATGACAATCTGCGCCTCACGCAGCAGGTCGTCAAAGCGCCGGCTAGCAATGGGATCGCGTTTGCCGTCGATCACAATAGCGGTCTCGAGGTAGCTGGCGGCTGACAGCCGCCGTTCGCGCGCGGTTACAAGGGCTGAGGCGTAAGCTGCCGCATCGGGCTCTGCGAATAAAATCGCTACCAAAGCGGAGGTGTCGATGATCACCGAGGCAGCCCGTTTTCGTCGTACAGCAGGGCGTCATGGTCGATAGAGCGATACTCCTCACCCAGATGGGCGGCGCAATCGCGGCCGATCGCGAGCAGACGGTCGGCCAGACCAACATTGTCCGCGTCTCGGGCGCGATCGGCGAGTTCCTTGGCCCGAGCAGGCATCAACCGACCCAGGTCCGAGCGCATCAGCGTTTCGAGGACCGGGTTGGATAGCCGCCATTCAAAGGCCCGGATCGCCCAAGCGTTGAGCGATTGGCCTTGCTGTTTGGCAGCGGCTTCGATGCGGGCCTTCAAGGCGCTCGGGATGCGGAGATAGACGGTCGCTGGCGCTTCTTTCGCTGCAGCCGCCTCCGGCGTATCTCCAAAGGGGTTGTGGAACACCTCAGCCCCGCTCTTCCGCAGCCATTCGCGCGCCTCATCGGCGGACATCGGCCGAAACGTGTGACCCGCCGGTTCCGGCATCGCGATGTGCCGATCCTCATATTGTTCGTAGCGGTAGTGAATTGTTGCCCGGTCAAGAAAGTAAGCGCCGCCAGAGGTCTGGTAGAGCGTTTCTGTCCGACCGTCCTGATCGAGCCGGGCGAGTTCGGTCGAGGTGAAGGTGTTGTAGGTCACGCCATCGATGATTCGTTTCATTCCGGTCACCTGCAATCATTATATAGCATGTATAGTTATCCACTCGCTATCATGATAAACGTGATCGGGGCAGCGGTCGGCGCTTCCCGTGCGGGGCACAATGAGCAAGCGACCGATCTCGATCCTGCGCACGCTCGCGGGCGGAACGTCGCCCTCCTCACACCTTAGGGTTCTATGCGCGCAATGCTTCGGGCTCGGCCGTGATCTGGACAAGATCGGGAAACAGCAGTTCTTCATAAACTGCGATCGTTTTCGCACACATCTCCTGACGGGTGAAATGCGCTGCGACATGCGCCATTGCTCGCCGCGCCAGGGCCGCGCGATCGGCAGCCGTCAGCGATAGTGCCTTCGCAATCCCATTGGCGAGCGCCGCGCGATCGCGTGGCGCAACCAGCCAGCCGGTGACCCCGGGCACGATCGTCTCGCGCGCTCCACCGTGATCGGTGGCGACGACGGGTCGGCCCATGGCCTGAGCCTCGATGATCACCCGGCCGAATCCTTCGGCCTCGGTCGACGCCGAAACGACGACATCGGCGAGCATATAGGCGGCTGGCATATCGCGGCAGTCCTCGACGATGCGAAAGATTTCATCAAGCCCAAAGCGTGTAATCGCGGCTTCCAACTCGCGGCGAAAGCCGCGGCGCTGCTCGGCGCCGACGATCAGACAGAAGATGTCGCTTCGGCCGAGGGCGGCGATCGCCGCGACAAAATCGAGCCCGCCCTTCCACCGCGTCAGCCGGCCGGGCAGCATCACGATCGGCACGCCGTCCGGCAGCCGCCAGGCGCGCGCGAGCTCCGCGATGCGCGCGCCGGTCACCTGGTTCGGGTCGAAGATGTCGAGGTCGACACCGCGTGGGATCGTGCGCAATCGTTCGGCGCCGACGCCATAGATGCGGGCGGCGTGCTCGGCGACGAAATTCGAGATGGCAATGACGCGCTCGCCGCGCGCCATGACCGAATTGTAACGATGCTTGAGCGGCCAGCCGAGGCCATAGGCGTTGTGAAACGTGGTCACAAAGTGCCGGCCGGTGGCGCGCGCCGCCGCGTGAGCACTCCATGCCGGGGCGCGGCTGCGCGCGTGGACGATGTCGATGTCGAAGCGGCGGATCACACGAACCAGTGCAGCCACATTGCGGCGCATGACCAGCGGGTTCTTCGATGCCACCGGGAGGGTCAGATGCGTGCCTCCGCAGCGCCGGATAAAATGCGCGAGGGGGCCGCCGGACGATGCGACGTAGGCGCTCCACCCGGCCGCCGTCAGCGCTTCGGCAAGTTCGACCGTGCCGCGCTCGGCGCCGCCCGAATTGAGCCGCGGGATGACTTGCAGGACCGCCGGCGGGCGACTTTGTGACAAATGCGACATAATGCTATCGTCGCTGCCCGATTTCGCTCCCGCAAGTGTCCGATGAACTCGCCAGAAATGCTGCCGTGTGGGGACGGTGAGGCGATCGCCTACCGCCGGGTTTCCGGCGCGCCCCCGGGAATCGTCTTTCTCGCCGGCCTGCGCTCCGACATGACCGGCACCAAGGCAACTTATCTCGACGCCTATTGCCGCGGGCGAGGCCGCGCCTATGTGCGCTTTGATTATTTCGGGCATGGCGCCTCGAGCGGCGATTTCCTCGACGGAACTATCGGGCGCTGGGCCGAGGACGCCATCGCGGTTCTCGACGAATTGACCGAGGGACCGCAGCTCCTTGTCGGGTCGAGCATGGGCGGTTGGATCATGCTGCTGGCGGCGCTGGCGCGGTCCGAGCGCATCAAGGCACTCGTCGGCATCGCCGCGGCGCCCGATGCGACCGAAGACCTCTTGCTGCCTCGCCTCGACGCGGCGCAACGCCATGAGCTGCTGACGTCCGGATCGGTAACTTTACCCTCCGAATACGATCCGGCCGGGTACACCTATCGCCTCCGCCTGATCGAAGAGGGCAAACATCACCTCGTTATGCGTGCGCCGATCGCGCTCGACCGCCCGGTGCGGCTTCTCCACGGTATGCGCGATGCTTCGGTGCCGTGGCAGACGAGTCTGCGTTTGGCCGAGCAGTTAACGAGCCGCGATGTCGCCCTTACCCTCGTCAAGGACGGCGACCACCGTCTATCGACCGAGGCGGATCTCGCCCGCCTCGGTGCGACGCTGGATGAATTGGCCGGCCGCTAAGGGCCAAACTGGAAATGTATCTCGTGACATCAAAAGCTTATTCGTCATTCCCACGAAAGTGGGAATCCAGGGCGGCAGGGCCGCAGCGGTTGCCCCCTGTTTGAGCCAGGGGCAGGCTCTGGACCCCCGCTTTTCACGGGGGCGACGATATCCTATTGATGAGAGTCGCTTCATTTCAGGCCGGCCACTAAGGAAGGGAATTGAGCGCTTGGTGCGCGAACTGCCAGGCCTGCAGCTGATGGTGTAAACCTCCCACAGCGCCTGCCGCCGATGAAACCCGGCCGGTAAACACGACGGAGGAGTGGCGCTCGATTTACCGGCGCGAGGGCGACGGGTATCCGAGCGACCTGTGGGATGCGGAGTGGGCGCGGCTGGAGCCGATGATCCCGCCGGTGCGGCGGGCGACTGCGCAAGACCGGCATGCGGGCGGCGACGAACGCCATCTTGTACCTGCTGCGCACCGGCTGTCCCTGGCGCTACCTTCCGCGCGACCGCTTT
>JAFAHP010000385.1 GCA_019237175.1 Alphaproteobacteria bacterium | reverse complement strand
TAGCAGGCGTAATTGAGCGCATCGAGGCCGCGCTTGATAAACGGATCGTATAAGGTTCCGATCGGCAGCACCCGGGTGCCGAACAGCGGTCCCGACAGCCCCAGCGCGGCGAGCAGCAGAAACAGATTGCTTTCGGCGATGCCCAGTTCGATGTGCTGACCGCGCGGCGACATTCCCCAGCGCTGCGCCGACACGACGTTTTCCTCGCGAAACGTGTCGGCCCGTTCGCTCCGGTCGAAGATGCCGCGGCGATTGACCCAGGGCCCGAGATTTGTCGACACCGTCACATCGGGCGAGGTGGTGACGATGCGCTCGGCAAAGCGGCTGTCGCTCGCGGCGATGTCGCCGAGCAGGCGGCCAAACGCCTCCTGCGTCGATTGGCGCGCGGCCCGAGGTGCTTGGAGGTTTGGCGGGCCCAGCATCGGCTCGGCTTGCCGGCGGCGCGCGGCTGACCGCGCCAGAGGAACGCTGTCGAGAAACGCCGCGAGGTGTTCATGGGGGACGTCGAGCCCGGCGAAACGGTCCCATTCCGCTCCTTCGGCTACTGCCATGCTGCCGCGGAATGAAGCCATCTGCTCGAGGTTCATCAGCCCGGCATGGTTGTCTTTGTGACCGGCGAACGGAAGCCCGAAGCCCTTGATCGTATACGCGATAAAACAGGTGGGTCGATCATCGGCAATGGCATGGAACGCGTCGAGCACTGTCGCCATATCGTGCCCGCCGAGATTGGTCATCAGCCGGTGCAGCTCGGCATCGTTATGATCATCGAGAATGGCGCGGATGCCGGGGTAGCGGTTCAGGTCGCGCTGCAGGTGCTCGCGCCAGCCCGCTCCCCCTTTGTAGACCAGCGCGGAATAGAGGGAGTTCGGGCAACAGTCGATCCACTCACGCAGTTGATGGCCGTCGGACCGGACGAATGCCGCTTCGAGCAGCCGGCCGTATTTGAGCGTGACGACGCGCCAGCCCATCATCTCGAACATCGCGTCGATGCGGCCAAAAAGGCGATCGGACACCACCGCGTCAAGACTCTGCCGGTTATAGTCGATCACCCACCACAGATTGCGGACGTCGTGTTTCCAGCCTTCGAGCAATGCCTCGAAGATGTTGCCCTCATCGAGTTCGGCGTCGCCGGCGAGCGCCACCATGCGGCCCGGCGGTTCGGTAGTCGGGACGAGATTTTTCAGCCGCAAGTAATCCTGCGCGATCGAGCTGAACAGGGTCATCCCGACACCGAGCCCAACCGAGCCGGTGGAAAAATCGACGATGTCCCCGTCCTTGGTCCGTGACGGATAGGATTGGGCGCCACCAAAGGCCCGAAATCTTTCCAGATTTTCGCGCGTCTGATAACCCAGCAAGTATTGGATAGCGTGAAAGACCGGGGCCGCATGCGGCTTGACCGCAACGCGATCCTGCGACCGCAGCACGTCGAAATAGAACGCTGTCATCACAGTTGCCACCGAGGCGCTCGACGCTTGGTGGCCTCCGACTTTCAACCCGTCGCGGTTTGGGCGCAGGTGGTTGGCGTTGTGGATCATCCATGTCGACAACCACAGGACCTTACGCTCGAGCGCCGTCAGGCAGGCGAGCTTATCCGCATTCTCGGCTGGCTCCAGGCCTGCGGGGACGTCCTCAACGGCAAGCGGCATCTCGAACTCCGGCTTCCGCCGATCGGTGGGGTTCATATATCCGATGCGTGTGAATTTTTCAGCGTCGTCGTCGAGGTTGGCGATCACGCATCGCGAGGTTGCCAGGTCGGCGGCGCGCATTTTCGGCGTCCACGGCGAGCGGCTCCGGCGTAGTGCTCCAAACACGGCGGTCCGTACCGGACACCGTATCGAATGCTTCCCGGTGCGAAGGCAGTCTATCTCTCAACGGGCGCGAATAGCGGGTGAACGGGTCCGATCGCCGGACGGCCGTGCACCGGCCTCGTCGTTCCGGGGATCACCGCAACCGCGGCTCGCGCACCGTTTCACCCCGCGGGACGACGCCGGCGAGCGGCTCTAACCATTTGACCGCACCGCCACTCATCCCTACATACACCGCACCGGTGAATGCGACCGGCGCAGGGAACCTTGGAGCAGCGGGAAACATGTCCGAACGCGAGCACGAGGTCGA
>JAFAHP010000174.1 GCA_019237175.1 Alphaproteobacteria bacterium | reverse complement strand
CATATTGGATGAACGCCGTACGGCCGGGGATCCCGCCGAGCGTCTTCATTGCCTCGACGATCACGGTCTGGTGCCGAGGAGACAGTAGCGGGTTCTGTAGAAAGCGGTCGGCGACCGCATCGGGCACACGCATTTGGCGCAGCGCTTCCCGATTGCGGCGAGATAGCTCGGTCGCCGGCAGCGCATTGACGATGTTTTTGGCCTGATCGAGCGTGCGAAGACCACTTGCCGCCTGGAGCACGGCTGCGCCAGTGACCATCGACGCCGCGCCCAATGTCAGATTGCCGGCGGCCGAAGCCCAAGCGATGCTGTTGAGCTCTTTTTGCAGAACCTCGTTGCTGGAGTAGACATCGACATCAAACTTTTGGGCGTATTCGCGCTTGAAGCTGGACACGGCCAGCAAGTTCTGCGCTACGCCATCTTCATACCGGCTCCTGCCGCCGCGTTTCGCCGCCTCCGAGACGCGACCGAAGACGCTGAAAACCGCCTCCGGAACAGCGCCGATCGTGCCGACCGGGTCATTGATCAGGTGCTGGGCACCTTGGACGACGCCTTTTCCAGCCTCTACCGTCGCTTTGGCAAAAGCGTCGCTCTGATGGATCTTTTGCAACTCGGCGATCGCAGCGATCTCCCGGATCAGCCGGCGCAACCGGGCGTCGCTCGGCGGGTTGAATGGGCCATAATCCGATGTCACCGAGTACTGATTCATAAAGGCGAACGTCTTGACGGTAGGGCCCAACTGGTAATGGGGTCCGCGCAGCAGCGCCGGTGACACAACATCCGCGGTGGTCCGAACCTCGGGTGAATCAAACGCCGCTTGGCCGGGCGCAGCGTCTTCAGCCAGACTACCGCCTGGATTTGCCAACAGGACCACCGCCGCCATGAATGCCAGATGCAACCTGGCGACTGGACCGAAAACGAGTGGTTTCATCGGTATCCCCTGTGCTTGGGTGCAGAGATGCTGGAGCCCGGATGGCGCCATGAAAGGCGTCGGGACCGGCAAACATAATAGTGGTGCTACCTCAAACTCCGCTATCGGAATCCCAGCTGGCCACGGCTGGCTTACGGGCGCGTCTTCTTTTCGAGCTCCGCGATGAGAGCCTGCAATTGCGCGTTGCCGGGGTCGAGGTTGAGCAGCTCGCGGGCGTGGCGGAGTGCCTCAGCAAAATCGCCATTGTCTCGCCCGATCGAGACCAGCGCCATCAACACATTTCGATCCGCCGGATGCCGCTGATGCGTCTGCTCCAATAGCGCCAACGCTTCGCCCGAGGCACCGCTCGAATTTAGCGCGACAGCATAGACGTAAGAGTAGCGCGCATTATCGGGCATCAGCTCATGGGCTCGGCGCAGCAGATCCAGTGCCTCGGGGTAGTCGTGCTTGCGCACCAGGTAGAGACCAAGGGCATAGCGCACGTCGGCGTTGTCGGGCTCGATTGCCATCGCCTTCCTCAGTAGGTCTGCCCCCTCTTCGTCCCTGCCGAACGCCCGGTCGAGATCCGCGAGATTGACGAGCGCCGGGACGAAATTCGGGTCGAGACGTAATGCGGCGCGATACTCCTCCTCCGCCTCGGTTAGTTGCCGGCGCCGCAGATGCAACAGCCCGAGATTGAGGTGAGCCTCCGGCCGGTCGGCATCGACCATCTCGGCGGCGACGAGCTCAGCTGTTGCCTTGACCAATGCGGCCTGCTGCTCCGGAGGCAGCGCCGCGGGGTCGGTCGTGGCCAACGCCCTTGCGGCTTCAATGCGGACGGCACGAACCGGATCGCTGAGCAGCGGGGCGGCCGCATCGACGAAGCGAGGCGGCGGTGTGCCTGGCAAGGCGCGTGGCGACCCCATCCTGACGAGCACGTCCGGATCCCTGATCGCCGCCTTGATCGCCGGCTCTGAGGCGGGCGAAGCATAGGGAGCCAGCAACGGCAGCGCACTCGCCCTTGCTATCGCCGGCTGGCTCCGATCGAGGATCAGCCGGTCGAGCTGCTGCTCTGCATCGACGGCGCCAATCCGCCCGGCATGGAGTGCAGCGCCGTAATGCGGGGTGGTCTGCCGCCCGCGGGGGTACCAGCCGGCAACGGTGTCAGCGGCCCATTGGGCGGGCCGGTCCGCGTGGCATTGGCTGCAGGCGTTTGGCGTGCCGAGCGACACCGACAAATCGGGGCGCGGAACCCGGATGCTGTGATCGCGCCGCGCATCGACGACCATGTAATTCTTTGTCGGCATGTGGCAGTTGACGCATTGCGCGCTGGCGCTGCCGGGCTTGTGATGATGGTGCGCCGCCATGTCGAATTTTTCGGGCAGGTGGCATTGGGCGCAGAGCGCATTACCGGCGGCAAGCAGCTTGGCGCTGTGCGGGTCGTGACAGTTCGAGCAGGTGACCCCGGCGGCATGCATGCGGCTCTGCAGGAACGAGCCGTACTCGTAGACCTCGCCGTCGATCTGCCCGTCGGCGTGATAGAGACCGGGGTCGAGTAATGCCGGTAGATAGGAGTCGAGGTAAGGCTCGCCGGGTATTGGATTGCTGGCGAGCACCTTGCGGCGCGAATGACAGGCCGCGCAAGTTTCGAGCTCCGTCGACATCAGCTTCTCGGCGCGCCTTGCGATGCCAGTCTCCGGGTTCATTTCCCAATGGCCATGATCACTCGGCTTTAGCCAATTGGTCAGACCCATTCGCGCAGCGTCGGTGTCCGATGGATAGGAGCTGCCCCCGGTATGCGCTTTGGCCCAGGCGACGTGCCGCGAGCCGGGGCCGTGGCAAGCCTCGCAGGCCACGTCGAGATCGGTCCAGCTCGTCGCGTAGGTATTGGCGGCGAGGTCGTAGTTCTTCTTCAGATCGGTGGAGTGGCAATCGGCGCACTGATAGTTCCAGGTCTGATCGCGAGCGGTCCAGTGCAGTGGATCACCGGGCTTGAACTGCTGGCTCGGATAAAGGTGAAACCAGCGCTGGCCGCCCTGGTCTTTTGGCCGGCTGTCCCAGGCGATGCCGAGTGCCTGCAGCCGTCCGCCGGGGAACGGGATCAAATATTGCTGCAGCGGATAGATGCCGAAGGTGTAGGCGATCGGATTGTCGTGCAATGCGCCGTCCGGACCCTCGGTGCGGACCATGAACTTGTCGCCATTGCGGAAGAAAGTGGTGGTGACCCCAAAATACTCCAGCTTTGCGTCGGCGAAGTCGCCGAGCACTGTTGCCGTCGTAGCAGGCTGCATTGCCAGCGCGTGATGCGAGCCCTTCCAGAGATCGAATTGCGCCGTGTGGCAACCAGCGCAGGCCTGAACCCCGACGAAAGTGGCCGGCTCTTCAGCAGCCGCGCCGACCGGTCTGGGGAGCGTCAGCAAGACCACGACCGTAAGTGCGGCCTTCCGCAAAACGCTCATGGGGCTGGGCCGGGCGCGGGTCGTTGACCTAGTGGTCGGCCGTACGCCCCGCCCTGAGCCTTCTCGTACGCCCCGGGGCGTTAATCGGCGATGCAGCGGGTGGCCTTGGTGTTGACCACCCAAGGTGCGAAGGTCTCGCGCAGCCGCGCCATCGCCGGCAGCTTCAAATGCACATCGAGCGCGGTCTGGTCGCGCCACGCCTCGACCAAAAAGACGCGGCTCTGACCCTCCTGCGGCAGCAACACGTCGAATTGCTGGCAGCCGTCCTCAGCCCGCGAGCGCTGCGCGTGCCCTTTCATCAATTCGATGAAGACATCGCGGTGTTCGGGCTTCACCTCGAATTCGACGACGATCATGATGCGGCTCATAAACATTCCCTCCGGCTCTATTCCGCGGCATGATCGGCTATCCGTCCGCGGATAGACAAGCCCCCTCTGGGTAAGCGCCGGAATGAAGCTAGGGAGATCTCGACATGGCACATGACGCATTGCGCACGATCCTGCCCGTCGCCGGCTGGCCCGAGGAGCGGGCCCGCGCCGTCGAGATCACCGGCGGCACCGACCCGGTATTGCCGACGCCGTTCCGCATCGGCGCGGCCGGTGCCGCGGCACTCGCCGCGACCGGACTCGCCGCCGCCGATCTATGGGAATTGCGCACCGGCCGTCGCCAGGAGGTCGCGGTCGATCTGCGCCAGGCGGTCGCCTCGCTGCGCAGCGGTCATTATCTGCAAGTGAACGGCGCCAAGGTCAGGAACGAGCGCAATCCGGTGATGGGCATGTACCCGGCCAAGAACGGCCGCTGGAGCTACGTCCATGCCAACTTCCCGAACCACCGCGCCGCCGCCTTGCGCGTCCTCGGCTGCGAGGACAACCGCGAGGCGGTGCGCCGCGCAGTGTCGAATTGGGATGCGCCCGAGCTCGAAGAGGCGATCATCGCCGCTGGCGGCGCTGGCGGCATGGTGCGTAACATGGCCGAATGGGCGCAGCATCCGCAGGCTGCGGCGATCGCCTCATTGCCGCTGCTCGAGATCGTCAAGATCGGCGACAGCCCGCCGGAGAAACTGCCGGATGGCAATCGCCCGCTTTCTGGCATCCGTGTGCTCGACCTGACCCGCGTGCTCGCCGGTCCGACCTGTGCGCGCACCCTGGCCGAGCACGGTGCCGACGTCTTGAAGATCACCGCGTCGCACATCGCGGCGCGCGATGATCAGGAATACGATACCGGTCATGGCAAATTGTCGGCGCGGCTCGATCTGCGCCAGCCGCAGGAGCTCGACACCCTGAAGGGTTTGGTGCGCGACGGCGACGTGTTCAGCCAGGGCTATCGACCGGGGACATTGAGTAATCGCGGCCTCTCGCCCGAGGAGCTCGCAGCGCTGCGCCCGGGCCTCGTCTATGTCTCGCTGTGCGCCTTTAGTCACAAGGGGCCATGGGCATCGCGCCGCGGCTTTGACACGGTGGTGCAGAATGTCAGCGGCATCACGACGCGGCAGGGCGAGCTCTTTCCAGGTGCGGAGCCCGGCCCGCAATTCTACCCGGTATCGGCGATCGACTACCTGACCGGCTATCTGATGGCGTTTGGTGCCATGGTGGCACTGGCGCGGCGCACCAAGGAGGGCGGCAGCTGGCTCGTCCGCATCTCGTTGGCGCAGACCGGCCGCTGGCTGGTCGGCCTCGGCGAAGTACCCGAGGAAGTTGCCAAGGATGCG
>JAFAHP010000091.1 GCA_019237175.1 Alphaproteobacteria bacterium | reverse complement strand
TGTGGTGTTCGGCCAGGGTCAGCCCCTCCTCGTGTGTCTCGATCGTGATCGGGTGAACCGCCAGCATTCCGCGCAGCATCGATAAGAACCGGTGGGTTTCCGTCCATGACATCCGCATCTTGCGGCGGGCGACATTGGCGATTTCGTTCAACACCTGAACGCTGATGGCTCCGCCTTCGCCAAGGAGCCTTTCAGCCCGATCCGCCCTGGTCGGATCGCTCGATGCGATGTGGATCAAGACATTGCTGTCGATGAAATTACCGGGCATTCGCCTCATCCCGGTTGAACTTGAAGTCGGCGGGAAGGCGCCCACGGAAAGCGCGCAGGCGCTTCAGCAACTCCTCGCGCCCGGGCTTGCGTGTGACGGCAAATTCGCGAGCGTCGAGGACATGGATCTCGATATCGTCGCCTTGCTTGAGCTCCAAGGCCTCGACAACGGCTGCGGGAAGACGCACGGCAAGGCTGTTGCCCCATTTTGCGACCTGCATGGAGTTGCCTGCTAGGATATATGTAACGATGGTACGTATATCCTAGGAGCTGCGCCCCTCAAGGACGGTCACCGCCCGGCAGCTAGACCCGCGCGGTGACCGTGCTAACCGGTCTCCATCGGCAGCGTCGAATCGTTCGCCCATTCGCTCATCGAAGCATCGTAGAGCCTGACGTTCGGATGACCGAGCATGACCAGGGCAAAGGCATCGGCACTCGCGGCAATCCCGCCGCCGCAATAGGTGATGACCTCCTTGCTAAAGGCGCCGACCCGATCAAAGCGCCGGCGCAACTCGTCCGCCGGCAAAAAAGCGCCTGTCGCCGGATCGATCAGATGCGCCGCCGGCAGGTTGACGCTTCCCGCGATGCGACCCGGGCCGCCATAGGTGTTGCCGCCGGTGCCGGTGTGCTGCTCGGGCGACAGCGCATTCAACGTGCATATAGCGCCGTTGCCGATCGCTCTCAGCACTTCTTCCTTGCCGGCCATCAGCGGGCGCTCTTCGCGCACGACGAAGTTGCCGGCCGGGCGCGGCTGCGCCGGACCGGTTTCGACCGGGCGTCGTTCGCGGTTCCATTTCTGCCAGCCGCCGTCGAGCACGGCCGCGTCATCAAAGCCAAAGCAGCGCAGCAGCCACCACACCCGCGTCGCCCATTGCGTGGTCGTCTGGCTATAGGTCACCACTTGTGTGCCGTCGCCGACGCCAAAGCGGGACATCGCCGCGGCAAATGTCTCGGCTGAGGGCAACATAAAACGAAACCGGTGTAAGCTGTCCGACACGTCGTCCTGGACGTCGACGAATTGCGCGCCCGGGATGTGGCCCTTTTCGAAATCGGCGCGCCCGGGAACAATCTGATAGGTTGTCCTCGGATCGGGGATCAGATGCGTCGTGCAGTCGAGCACGCGCAAGTTCGGTTCGCCCAACCGGCGCTCCAATGTCGCGGTATCGATCGGAAATTCAGGATGCGCAAAGCCGGACACTCTCGATCCTCTCGAAAAGCTAGGCGGCAACCGTCTGGGTTTATCGGCCGCCCCGGTTGGGACGGCCGGGAACGGATGGCTGGCGGCGAGGTTCTGCCCTATCCTGATGTTTCGGTGAACCGCAATCAACCAATCGCGAGGTGAAACGAATGCGGCTGGAGGAGCCATGACGTCGATAGCGCAGGTCGATCCGATCGTCGCGTCGGTCATTCAGCATCGCCTGCTGGCGATCGTCGAAGAGATGGGTGAGGCGATGCTGCGCACTTCCTACTCGCAGATCCTCAATTCGAGCCGCGACTTCTCGACCGCGATCTGCGGTCTCGACGGGAGGCTCATCGCGCAAGCCGAGCACGTCCCGATCCATGTCGGCGCGCTGCCCTTCGCCGCCAAGGCAGTGACCGAATTCTTTGGCGAGGATATCCACGAGGGCGATGTCTTTCTGCTCAACGACCCCTACCACGGCGGCAATCATTTGCCCGACTTGACGGCTTTCGTGCCGGTCTTCGAAGACGGGGAAGCGCGCTTCTGGTCGATCAACCGGGCGCATCAGAGCGATATCGGCGGGGCGACGCACGGCGCCTACAACGCCGCCGCCACCGACATCTGGCAAGAGGGAATCCGGATCACCCCGCTGCGGCTTTACGACCGCGGCGAGCTGCGGCGCGATGTGCTGGAAATGATCGCAACCAATGTGCGTCACCCCCGCGATTTTCGTGGCGACCTGGCCGCGATGATCGGTTCGGCGCATGTTGGCGAGCGCCGCTTGCTGCATCTGGCGGCCGAATTCGGCTGGCCAGGCACTCATGCCGCGATCAAGGCGGTACTCGACGGCGCCGAGCGCCGCACCCGCGCCGTGATCGCGCAGTGGAAAGACGGCGTCTATCGCGGCGAAGCCGTGCTCGACGATGACGGCCGCGGCAACGACAACATCCAAATCCGGGCGACAGTCACCAAACGCGGCAGCGATCTTGTTATCGATTTATCCAACTCGCATGCGCAGGTAACCAGCTTTGTCAATTCCTCGTACCCCAACATGTATTCCTCCGTGGTGGTGGCGCTGTCCTATCTGATCGACCCGGATACGCCAAAAAACGACGGCACTTTTCGGCCGATCACAATTTTCGCAGAGCCGGGAACCGTGGTTTGGGCAAATCCGGGAGCGCCGGTCACATTGGCGACCAATCACTGCGGACAAGAAATCATCGAGGCGATCATCAAGGCGCTGGCCCCGGCCTGTCCCGATCGTGCGATGGCTGGTTGGGGCCGGCGTTTTCGCGTTGCCCTTCAAGGCCAGGACCCGCGCTCGGAAAGGCCGTTCATCTGGCATTTCTTTCAGGCGCGGCCGGGTGGCGGAGCGTCCCCCGCGGGCGACGGTTGGCCCGGCGGCGGCGAGTGGCAGGCCGCCGGCGGCATCAAATTCGGCAGCCTCGAAGTCACCGAAGTGCGGTTCCCGCTATTCTTTCGGCGTCACGAGTTCCGTCCCGATTCCGGCGGAAGGGGACGATACCGCGGCGGCCCGGGCGGGATCGCCGAGATCGTCGTCGAGACGAGCGAGCCGGCAATCGCTAATACCGCTGGCGATGGTGTGCGCTACGGCGCCTGCGGCATTCTCGGTGGCAGCGACGGCGCACCGCACCGCTATACGCTCTATTCCGAGGGCCGGCCGCCGCGCGCGATCAAGACAAAAGAGGTCGGGCTCGTGATAGGGCCGAATGACGTGCTGGTGCTGGAATCCGGCGGGGGCGGCGGCTGGGGCAACCAGGCGCTGCGCGATCCGGCGGCGGTCGCCTGCGACATCGAGAACGCCTTTGTCACTAAAGTGAACGCCGAGACGGCGGCGGTCGCCCGCGACATCGAGAACGCCTTTGTCACTGAAGTGAACGCCGGGACAGCAGTATCCCCTCCCCCGCAAGCGGCGGAGGGAGACTGACCCGTGTACCGTGTCGGTATCGATGTCGGCGGGACGTTCACCGATCTGGTCGCGGTGGATGATCGCGGTCGAACGACATTGGCGAAAACGCCTTCGACCCCTGCCGACCCCTCTATCGGGGTTCTGGACGGACTGCGGCTGCTAGCCAAAACGCTTGGGCTCGAACTCACGGATCTATTCGAACAGACCGAGCGGCTTGTGCATGGCACGACGGTCGCAACCAATGCGCTCCTCGAACGCAAAGGGGCCAAAGTCGGCCTGCTGACGACCGAGGGTCATCGCGACGTCATCGAAATGCGCGAGGGCTTGAAGAACGACCGCTACAATCTGCGGCTTCCGCCCCCTGAGCAGCTTGTGCCACGCAGACTTCGTCTTGGGGTCCGCGAGCGCCTACGGGCCGATGGCAGGGCCGACATACCGCTCGACCTCGGATCGGTCGAATACGCGATCGACGTGCTGAAAAGCCAAAATATCGAGGCCGCCGCAGTCTGTTACTTGCATGCATATCGCGATTACTGGCATGAACGCGCGACAAGGCAGGCGATCGAGAGACAGTTGCCGGGCATCTACGTGTCACTGTCCTCGGAAGTTCTTCCACAAATCAAAGAATACGAGAGGGTCTCAACGACCGTCGTCAATGCTTATGTCGGGCCGGTATTGTCGGGTTACCTGGCGCGGCTTGAGCACCGGCT
>JAFAHP010000564.1 GCA_019237175.1 Alphaproteobacteria bacterium | reverse complement strand
GAACAAAAAAATTCCCGTGGTCACCTTACAGGACGCTCAGGCCTCGCGAGGATTTCTGGCTTTGATGCGAACGAGGATTCCTCACAAACGTTGTCATGATGGATAAGGATACACGCAAAAAGGGGCGGGGAATTAACCCGCCTCTTCGGCCCGATATGCGTGCAACCTTATTTCGACATCGCGGCTGCTGCGTTCCTGTCGGCCTCGGTCGCTGACGAGTTGGGCGTCGTCATCGCGGCATCGGCCTTGTCATGTGCAGCCGCCGAGGATTTTGACGGAATTCCCATGTCCGTGACAGCCTTCTCCATCCCCGCTTGGGCAGCCGCTGCGGAGTCCACGGTCTGTGCGGACCCGGGTGATAGGATCGATGTCAGGAACACGACGGGAGCGGCGATAAACAGGAGCATTTTCATCGTCTTTCCCCTTAGACCTTAGAACGCATATCCAAAATACGGCCCGTATATAGGAGAAGAGCCGATCACGCTCAAAGCTGCATTGTTGATGACCCATACAGTCACTTGATTAGCGGGCGTCCGCCAATACAGACGAACGTTGCCACTCGGATCAAAACCCAGGCTGATAGGGGTCCATCCTGCCGCCGGTCCGAAAGTATTCGATTTGATAAAATTAAGATTAGGATCGACGAGCCATATGGTTGCCGTGCCATCGCTGTTGCGCCACAGCACATACGTGTTGTTGGTGCTGTCGAGCACCTTCAACTCAATCGGCACCCAACCCGCATAGGGCCCATAAACGTGAGACGTGACGTAGTTCAGCGAGGGGTCGAGCAGCCATAAGCTGATGCGCCCATCCGTGCCGAACCACAGCCACCGGGTGTATCCGTCGCCAGCCGACGCCGCGCCCGGCTGCAAGGTCAGGCCGATTGCAACGACTGCAGCGGCCAAGATAGATTTGAGTTTCATCGTGCGATCCTTCTCGTTGAAGTTGCTTCAGCGGCGGAATGATACACGCTCAAGGACGCTGAGACCAACCTAATGCGCGAGGATCGCTGGCGTTGTAGTTATTTCGCTCGCAAGCAAGATCGCAGAAGTAGTGATCGCCTTCGGTGGGGCATAATGTGGGGACAAGCGCGTTGAGAGCGAGCGCTGGCAGGACCGGACGAGTGTCCTACACCTCTATCATAAATTCATCCTGAGCGAGATTACTTCTCTCTTGTACCTCTATTACGTGTGAGAGTCGACAGGGAAATGCTGGTTTGCGAGACTAGGGGCGGATTTTATGGGCGAATGCGGGATATTGTCGCGCTCTCCCGCACTAATTTGGGGAATGGTGCCGAGCGACGAGAGATGGGGTGAGGGGAATGTGCACTAACGCGGCAAAGTGATGGCGATTACGCTCGCCACCCGCGACGCCGGCTTCGAGGTGGATTTTCGACGCCTGCTCGAGGCCAAGCGCGAGACCGCGGCGGATGTCGATACCGTAGTCGCCGCGATCATCGACGGTGTCATCCTCCGCGGCGATGCGGCATTGATCGATTATACGCGCCGTTTCGACGGGGTCGATCTCGCGGCGGGCGGCCTGCGCCTGACGCGCCGCAAAATCGCCGCCGGGGCCGCGGCGGCTCCCGCCGAGACCCTGGCCGCGCTGCGGCTGGCCGCGGAGCGAATCGAGCGTTTTCATCGCCGTCAGCTTCCGGCCGCGATCGATTATGTCGATGAAACAGGCGTGCGGCTCGCTGCCCGCTGGCGCCCGATCGCGGCTGTCGGCCTATATGTGCCGGGCGGCACCGCCGCTTATCCGTCGTCGGTCTTGATGAACGCGACCCCGGCCAAGGTGGCCGGCGTCGAGCGGCTGGTCATGGCGGTGCCGGCGCCCGGCGGGGTGCTCAATCCGCTCGTCCTCGCCGCCGCAGAGATGGCCGGGATCGACGAGGTATACCGGATCGGCGGGGCGCAGGCGATCGCCGCGCTCGCCTACGGCACGGCGACGATCCCGCCGGTCGATAAGATCGTCGGGCCTGGCAATGCCTATGTCGCCGCGGCCAAGCGGCGGGTCTTCGGCAAGGTCGGGATCGACATGATCGCGGGACCCTCCGAGATCCTCGTCGTCGCCGATCGGCACAATGATCCGCTGTGGATAGCCGCCGATCTGCTGTCGCAGGCCGAGCACGATGGGGCGGCGCAGGCGATGCTGATCACCGACGACTCCGGGTTCGCGGCCGAGGTCGAGCGGGCGGTCGAGCGCCATTTGGCGCAACTGCCACGGGCGCAGATTGCTCGCACGAGCTGGGATACGCATGGCGCCATCCTCCTTGTCGCCGATTGGGAGGAGGCGACGGTGCTGATCGATCGGATCGCCCCTGAGCATCTCGAGCTGGCAATCGACGATGCTGACGTGCTGGCCGAGCGGGTACGTCACGCCGGCGCGATTTTTCTCGGGCGCTACACACCCGAGGCGATCGGCGACTACATCGCTGGACCCAACCATGTCTTGCCGACCGCCCGCACCGCCCGCTTTGCGTCGGGGCTCGGGGTTCTCGATTTTCTCAAGCGCAGCTCGCTCGTCCGCTGCGATGCCGCGAGCCTTGCGGCGCTCGGACCGTCGGCAATCCGCCTCGCCGAGGCGGAAGGGTTCGAGGCCCATGCTTTGTCACTGTCGCTTCGGCTCGACCAGTCGGGCGGGGAATGAAGCGTCGGGTATGGGCGACCCGAAAGGCCCCTGGCGGATCACCGGCATCACCCTCGACGAGCATACGGTCGTCCGCCGCAGCCCCGATATCGAGCATGAGCGGGCGGTTGCGATCTTCGATCTGCTAGAGGAAAACCATTTCAAGCCGGCTTCCGGATGTGCCGGCCCGTACGACCTTCACTTATCGATCGAGGAGAACCGGCTCAACAT
>JAFAHP010000466.1 GCA_019237175.1 Alphaproteobacteria bacterium | reverse complement strand
TCTTGTCTTGAGCCGCCGCCGATCCCACCAGCCCCAGTACTGCCGCCGCGCCGACAGTCAGCGCGAGTGCTGTTTTTGTGGTGCGTATCATCTAGACCTCCCTTGCTGATTCCCGCCTAATAAGAAAAGGGCCAAACCCGGAAGTAGTTGCGGATGTTGCGCCACAAACGCGCCAGGCCGTCCGGTTCAACGATCAAGAACAGGATGATCAGACCACCGAAGATCACCAATCGCAGATTGGGGATGATGTTGTCCAGATTACCCTGCGAGATAAACAATCCACCAAAGGACTCGAGACCCCAGCGGGTCATGATCGGCAGCAAGGTGACGAAGACGGCGCCGCAGATCGACCCGAGCACCGAGCCGAGCCCGCCGATGATCACCATCGCCAAGTAATCGATCGAAACATCGAGCTGGAACTGCTCGTAATTTGCAATGCCCAGATAATAGCTCTCCAAGGCACCGGCCACTCCCGCGTAGAAAGACGATATGGCAAATGCATAGAGCTTATAGCGGAAGATATTGATCCCGATGATCTCGGCGGCGATGTCCTGATCGCGGATAGCGATAAAGGCGCGGCCGATGCGGCTGCGCACGAGGTTCTGGGTCCCGACGATCGCCAGCACCACAAAAAACATCAAAAACAGATAGATGCTCGACTCAGACGTGAGCCTGACCCCGAAAATCGACGGACGCGGGATCTCGATCGACGATTGTATGCCGCCTGAGATCCAGTGCACATGGTTGATCGTCCATTCGATGATCAACTGTGCGGCAAGAGTGGCGATCGCCAGGTAAATACCCTTGATGCGCAATGACGGGATGCCGACCAGGGTGCCGATCGCGGCAGCCATCAACCCGCCAGCCGGGATCGTGAGCCAGAACGGCAGGCCAAGGCGCACCATCAGGTTGGCGGCGGTGTAGGCGCCGACTGACATGAAGGCGCCCTGTCCGATCGAGATCTGCCCCGTGTAGCCCACCAGAATATTAAGGCCGAGCGCGCCGATAATCGCGACCAGGCACAAATTGAGCAGGGACAGGTAGTAAGCGCCGAAAGTCAGAGGTGCCACCGCGATGAACAGCCCGGCGAACGCGGCGACGCTCCATTTCGCCATCGGCAGCGGATAAAGCGCCAGATCAGCGGCGTAGCTGGTCTTGAAGACTCCGGCTTCACGATGGAACACGACCCAGCCGCCTCTTTAAACGCGCTCGATGCGGCGCCGCCCGAACATGCCTTCGGGCCGGATCATCAGCACCAAGATCATCAGCACGTAAGGCGCGAAGTCCTTGGTTCCGCCGCCGACCAGCGGGTCGAAATAACCGGCGGCCAGGTTCTCGACGACGCCGACGATCAACCCGCCCACGACCGCGCCCGCAATCGAATCGAGCCCGCCCAGGATCACCACCGGAAACACTTTGAGGCCGACCAGCGCCAGTTGGTTGTCGACCCCGAGCATCGCCCCCCAGACGATGCCGCCCAACGCAGAAACGATGCCGGCGAGCGCCCAGGCGAACGCGAAATAACGCTGGACATTGATGCCCATCGCCATCGCCACTTGCTGGCTGTCGGCAACTGCGCGCATCGCAATACCGATGCGGCTCTTCAGGAAGAACCACGTAAACCCAGCAAGAAAGACGAGGCTGACCGCGGCGCCGACCAGTTGTACTTGCGAGATCATGACCGGCCCGACAGGAAGCGGCATGTCGCCAACCGGCATCGCGATCGCCTGAGTTCCGGCGCCAAAGGCCAGCACGGCGCCGCCTCTGAGCACCGCCGCGAGCCCGATCGTCGCCATCACGACGGCGATCACCGGGCGACCGATCAGCGGCCGCAGCACCACACGCTCGAGCCCGAAACCGAGCCCGATCATGCCGGCAACGGCGAAGGCCGCCGACGCCCAAAAAGACAGTCCCGCCAGGTTGGCGGCGCCGGCGGCGATAAAGGCGGCAAACATGACAAACTCGCCTTGTGCGAAATTGATCGCATCGGTGGCTTTGTAGATCAGCACAAAGCCCAGCGCGATCAGCGCATACATCAATCCAATCAGCACGCCGTTCGTCGTGAGGACGAGGGCAAACTGCCAATCAATACCGGCCATGGGGATGCTCAGGCATATTCGCGGGCGGGCACCGGCATTTCCTCGCCGGCGACGGTGTCGATCACCATGCGCGCCTCGATCCGGCCCTTGCGCCCGTCCTCATAGGTGATCTCGGTCGACAGTTCGACTTCATCGGCGCCGCCGTAAAAGGCGTCAACGACGGTGGCGTATTTCTCGGCGATAAAGCGGCGGCGGACCTTGCGTGTCCGGGTGATCTCATTGTCGTCGGGATCAAATTCCTTGTTCAGCAGCATAAAGCGGCGGATTTGCGCCGCGGCCGGCAGGCCCGCGTTGCTGCGGGCGATTTCGGCGGCGATCAGCCGGCGGATCTCGGGCTTGGCGCTCAGATCCTGAAACGAGGTGTAGGCGAGATTACGCCGCTCGGCCCAATTGCCGACCGTGCCGAGATCGATTGCAATCAACGCCGCGACAAACGGCTTACGGTCGCCAAAAGCGACCGCTTCGGCGATATATGGACTGAACTTGAGCTTGTTTTCGACGAATTGCGGCGCAAATGACGTGCCGTCGGCGAGCTTGCCCACATCGCGGGCGCGGTCGACGACGACAAGGTGCCCGCTGCGTTCGAGATAGCCGCAGTCGCCGCTATGGAACCAGCCATCCGGATCGACCGCTTCGCGGGTCGCTTCCGGTTGCTTGTAATATCCTTGGAACACTGCCGGCGAGCGAACCAACACCTCGCCGGTCTCTGCGATGCGGATTTCGGTGCCCGGGACCGCCGGACCGACCGTGTCGGGATCGGCCTCGCCGTCCCGCTGCAAAGTCGCAAGGCCGGCCAATTCGGTCGATCCCCAGACTTGCTTCAGGTTGACCCCGAAAGCGCGAAAAAAGCGAAAGGTATCGGCCCCGAGCGGAGCGCCGCCGGTGTAAGCCCAGCGGGTGCGGCGTAACCCGAGTTGGTCGCGCACCGGGGCGTAGACCAGAACCTCGCCAATCAGCAGGGCGATACGCTGGACCAGCGACGGGTTTCGCCCGGTGCTGCGTGCGGCCTCGACGCGCTCAGCCAAGCGGCTGAAGAAGTCGAATGTTCGCCGCTTGAGCGGCGTCGCATCAGCAGCGCGTACGCGTAGCTGGGTCAGCAGATTCTCCCAGATCCGCGGCGGCGCCAAAGCTACGGTCGGTCCCAGTTCACGAAGATCGCGCTGCACGGTCTCCGGGCGTTCCGGACAGCTGCAGGCAAAGCCGACGAGCAGGGTCAGCACCACCGAAAACAGCGAATCGCCAACCCACGCCATCGGCAGGTAGGAGAGCATGTTGTCGGTTGCTCGGATGTCCTCCGCCGCAATAAAGCCTTGCGCCGCGGCCAGCAGATTGGCGTGGGACAGCATGACCCCTTTCGGGTTGCCGGTGGTGCCGGAAGTGTAGGCCAAGAGCGCCACGTCTTCGGCCCGGCC
>JAFAHP010000299.1 GCA_019237175.1 Alphaproteobacteria bacterium | reverse complement strand
CACGCCGCCGGCGTCGGCACGATGCTGACGATCGGGACTCGGCTCGACGAGTTCGAGGGCGTGCTCGTGATCGCCGGGGCTGACGAGAACATCTGGTGTTCGGTTGGAGCGCACCCGCACGAAGCCTCCGATCACTCAGACCTGATGCCCGAGCGGCTAGCGGCACTAGCCGCACATCCCAAGGTCGTCGGAATCGGTGAGACCGGGCTCGATTACCACTATGATCATAGCCCCCGCGAGGCCCAGGAACGCGTCTTTCGCGCTCACATCGCGGCATCGCGCGCCACCGGCTTGCCGCTGATCATCCATGCCCGTGAGGCCGATGACGACATCGCCCGCATCCTCCTCGAAGAACAGCCGCCGCCCGGCGTGCTGCACTGTTTTTCGAGCGGTCGTGGTTTGGCCGAAGCGGCGCTGGGGATCGGGTTTTACGTTTCGATATCGGGTATCGTGACATTCAAGAACGCCGACCAACTGCGCGCGATCGTGCGGGATCTGCCGATCGACCGGTTGCTGGTTGAAACCGACAGCCCCTATCTGGCGCCCGTGCCGTATCGCGGCAAACGCAATGAGCCGGCTTTTGTCAAGGCGACGGCAGCCGCGGTTGCAACGCTCAAAGGGGTTGCGCCGGAAGCGTTGGCGGCCGCGACGACCGCCAATTTCTTTCGGCTGTTTGCCAAAGCGAGGCCGCCGGCCGGCTTAGCGCCCGCCCGATGAGGGTGACCATCCTCGGTTGCGGGGCGTCGACTGGGGTGCCGGCGATCGGGCCAAATTGGGGTGCATGTGATCCGTCCGATCCGCGCAACCGCCGCCGTCGGGTGTCGTTGCTGGTCGAGACGAGCGACGTCGCCATTCTGATCGATACATCACCCGATCTGCGCGAGCAGTTGATCGACGCGCGCTTGAGGCGGCTCGACGCGGTGCTGATGACGCATGCCCATGCCGATCATCTGCACGGCATCGACGATATCCGCCAACTGAACCGGCTGATGAAGGCTGCGATCCCGCTATGGGCCGATGCCAGGACGCTAGGCGAAATCCGCCGCCGCTTTGGCTATGCACTAGAGCCGCCGGACGAGCCCGGCCATTTCTACAGGCCGACGCTTGAGGCCCATGAAATCCTGGGCCCGTTCGCGGTACGCGGGGTGGCGGTCGTGCCATTCTCTCAGAACCACGGCTTCAGCACGACCCTGGGGTTTCGGATTGGCGCTATGGCCTATTCGACCGATGTTACCGAACTCGACGAAGCGGCCTTTGCCGCAATCGCCGGCATCGAATTGTGGATTGTGGATTGCATGCGCCGCGCGCCGCACCCCACCCACAGCCATCTCGCCAAAAGCCTTGGCTGGATCGAGCGCGTGCGGCCGCGGCGGGCCGTCTTGACCCACATGGACCACACTCTTGACTATCGCGCGCTCGCCGCCGAATTGCCCGAAGGCGTCGAGCCGGGGCGAGACGGGCTCGTCATCGAATTACCAGACCGATAGCGAGAAGCGACGGATAGCTGATTTTCCATAATATATATTATGCGATATCTTCACCGACCTGCCGCGGCCTCTGCGTAGCCGTACCGGGTTCAGCGATATGCAAGGCACCAGCCCGGAGCGCGCACCCAGCACTGTTCTTCCGGCAAATCCCCGCGGCGATAGAGCCGCGTCACGCGTTCGGCCCCGCCCACCTCGAAGGCTTTTGCCAAGGCGGCTTCGGAGACTTCGTCGCGCGCACCCTCACACGGGAAAATCGCTACTCCGGAGACGCGCCGTGCCAGGAAATCGGCATCTCGCCGCTCGATCAGAAACACGGCGCCGCGACTGGCATCGCCCTGCGGAAAACCGGCCGCGGTCAGCGGCAAAATCAAACGACCACCTGCGTTGAGGCGGTCGAGCCAGATGTCGGCAGGCCGGGTGGCGCCGGCGTTGACATAGATGACGTCCGCCGGCGCAAAGGCGACTGCGGTGCCGTCGCCGTTCACGACGCCGACACCGTGCCATTGTGCCAGGTTCGCAGCGGCGCGCGCCGCCAACGCCGAATCGAGTTCTACGCCAGTCACCATCCCGGCGGCGCCGACAAGCTCGGCGAAGATTGCCGTGTAGTAACCGGTGCCGGTGCCGATATGGACGATGTGCTCGCCCGGGTGCGGCGCGGCGCTAGCGATTAGCGCTGCATGTAATGACGGCTGGCCGTTGTTAAGGCTGCGCTCAGGCAGAATACCGATCACATCGTCGATGTAGACATAAACCGGGTCGGCGCTCGGTGTTGTCGCATAGCGCCGGCCACGGCCGCGCCAGCGCAGAATTTCCCAAGGTCCTGATCCAAGAAAATCCTCGCGCCGGATCGCCGCAAATGCGGCTTCGACCCGCGGATCATCCACTCCCGCGGCCGCCAGCACCTGTTTCGCATAGGCTCGACGGACGATATCGAGCTCGGCTTCTTCCATTGGACACCAGAACGCGTCAACTCGCCTGTACGGAAGCCTGATAACGCGTCGAGCGCAATGCGATTGTGGTCGGCGACACGACTGTAGTGTTTCGTGCCAAACGCGCCACCAGGGGGCTTGTCGTGGAGACACGGCAAATATGATGGCCCGGCCGTTCGGTGATCATCGGCGCCGAGGATCCGGATGAGCAGGTGTGGAGATCCGCGAGCGTGCTATAAGCCGCGCCGGCACGGCAGCGATGGTAACGGAGACAGAGCGGTGGAATTGCCCCCGGGATTGCAGCTCAGCATCGAGGACCAGCCTTCGGTTGCCGACATCAATGCGGTTGGCATGGCTCTCGACTCGTACAACCGCGAGTTTCTCGGCGACACCGGTTACGCCCGGCTGGGGTTGTTCGTCCGAAACGCGACCGGCGAGATCGTGGCCGGGCTGGTCGGCTCGACTTACGCCCGTTGGTTGTTTGTCGCCGATCTCTGGGTGCACACCGACCTCCGGCGCCGCGGCATCGGCAGCCATCTGCTGGCTCTGGCCGAGCGTCGGGCAATTGAGCTCGGATGTCACTCGGCCATGCTCGACACGTTTTCTTTTCAGGGACCGGCGTTTTATCCGCGCTTTGGGTATCGTCTCTACGGCGCGCTCGATTACCCGCCACACCATCGGCGCCATTTCTTTTGGAAACCGCTGAGACCGGACGGCGCCGGAAATTACGTAAAACTCTTTCCAGTATCGGTCAAAGCGGTACTTTTCGAGGCGGATCGGGTGGTCTTGCTCGAAAACGAGCGCAACCAATGGGAACTGCCAGGCGGACGGCTGGAGCCCGGGGAAGAGCCGACACGCTGCTTGACCCGCGAGGTCGCAGAGGAACTCGGCACCGGTGTGGCGGTCGAGACGATCCTCGACAGCTGGGTGTACGAAGCGCTGCCGGGACGCGAGGTGTTGATCGTGACCTATGGCGTGCGGCGCACCGACCGGGCCGCGATGCGCGTCAGTGCCGAGCACCAACGCATCGGAATGTTCGCTCTCGCCGAACTCGACGCCTTGCCGATAGCCGCAGGCTATCGCCGCTCGGTCCGCGCCTGGGCGGCGCAATGCGGCCTCTGCTGAAGACGCAAGATAGGTCCGCCGATGACCCCTGTGCTCGACCGGCTGCTCGCAATCATGGCGCGGCTGCGCGATCGCAATCATGGCTGCCCGTGGGACCGCGAGCAGAATTTCACGACGATTGCGCCGTACACGATCGAAGAGGCCTACGAGGTCGCCGACGCGATTGCGCGCGGCGATATGCCGGCGCTCAAAGACGAACTCGGCGATCTGCTGTTTCAGGTGGTCTTTCATGCGCGGATGGCCGAGGAAGCGGGTCTGTTCGATTTCGCCGACGTTACGTCGGCGATCGCCGACAAGATGGTGCGCCGCCATCCGCATGTCTTCGGCGATGTGGGAATCGACAGCGCCGCGGCGCAGACCGCCGCCTGGGAGGAGCATAAAGCCAGGGAACGGAGCGCCCAGGCGGCTGCGGCCGGGACCCGGGAGAGCGTGCTCGACGGCGTCGCCTTGGCACTGCCGGCGTTGCTCCGCGCCGCAAAGATCCAGCAGCGGGCGGCACGAATCGGTTTCGATTGGCCGAAAGCAGCGCCGGTTATTGACAAGCTCGGCGAAGAAATAGCCGAACTCGAAGGCGAGCTGCAGCAGCCCGATGGCTCAGTCAACCATGCTCGGATTGAAGACGAGATGGGCGACATCCTGTTCGCCGCCGCTAATCTCGCGCGCAAGCTCGACATCGACCCGGAAGCCGCGTTGCGGAAAGCCACAGAGAAATTCGAGCGCCGTTTTCGCCGTGTCGAGGCGGCCGCCGCCGAACGGGGGGGTGGCGGCGATCTCGACGCGCTTGAAGCGCTGTGGCAAGAGGTTAAACGCAGCGAACCCGAGCATCCGGCCCCCCTTGCACCTCTCCCCCCTCCCCGCCCGCGGGAAGGCGAAGGGAGCAACGCCGATCAGGGCTCGGCCACACCCACACGATGTGGGTAAGGAAAGAAGACAGCAGAGCCAGCGACCGCGCGACGTCAACCCCAAACGACCGCTCGCAACAAAACAAGTCTCAGTTTTACTTAACTTCTCAGTGCATCCGCTGTTGATGACGAAGGCGGGCGATGTCGGCTTCAGAAAGCCGGACAGAGAGATGGGCGGCATCGTTGTCGTCGCGGCGCCCGAGCACTTCGCCATGGCGATAGACCCAGGCGAGCATCCTGCCATCGCTTAGCGGGATGTCGAGACGCACTGCACGGCCACCCGTTTCGAGGCTGCGGTCGATCAGCGCGAGAAGATCATCGCAGCCCTCTCCAGTCGCCGCCGACAGCGCAACGCTGTGGGGTTCACGCGCTAGATGGTTGCTAAGGCTGGTGCGCGCCGCTCCGTGGAGCAGATCGATTTTGTTCATCGCCTCGATGATCCGATCCTCTGCCGCCTCGTCGAGTCCGAGATTCGTGAGCACCGAGAGCACATCCTCGCGCTGAGCCTCCCTGTCCGGGTGGTGCGCATCGCGAACATGGACGACAAGGTCGGCTTCGGTCACTTCTTCGAGGGTTGCGCGGAACGCAGCGACGAGATGGGCTGGCAGTTCCGATATGAACCCGACCGTGTCGGACAGGATCGCGGTGCGACCGGACGGCAGTCCAAGCCGCCGCATCGTCGGGTCGAGCGTCGCGAACAGCATGTCGTCCGCTGTTACGCCCGAGCAGGTTAGGCGGTTGAAGAGGGTCGATTTGCCGGCATTGGTGTAACCGACGAGCGCCACCACCGGATACGGCACACGTTGGCGCGCCATGCGATGCAGGGCCCGGGTGCGCTTGATGCCGTCGAGGTCGCGCCGCAAGCGCGCGATGCGCTCGCCGATTAGCCGCCGATCGATCTCGAGCTGACTTTCGCCGGGTCCGCCCAAAAAGCCAAAACCGCCGCGCTGACGCTCGAGGTGGGTCCAGGATCGGACGAGGCGCGAGCGCTGATACGACAACGCCGCCAATTCGACCTGGAGCCGACCTTCATGGGTGCGCGCCCGTTCGCCAAAAATTTCGAGGATCAGCCCGGTACGGTCGATGACTTTGGCGTGCCAGCTTCTTTCCAGGTTGCGCTGCTGGACGGGCGACAATGCCCCGTCGACGACGGCCAACTCGATGGCGTCGTCTTTGATCAATTCACCGAAGCGATCGACAGCGCCGCCACCAAATAGTGTGGCCGGGCGCGGCCGCGATATATGCGCGATCTCAGCTCGTACTACGTCCAGCTGGATGGCCCGAGCGAGCCCCACTGCTTCCTCGAGCCGAGCCTGTACCGGGCGCGACGCATCGCTGGCGCGATATCCATGCAGCAATTTGGGCGCTGGATGTAAAACCAAGGCGCGGCCGGTTGCCGTGGCATTCGGCGCCGCAAAAGTGCTCTTATTTCCTTCTTTGCTCAGAGTTCCTCGCTTTCCTTGCCGGCTTCGAACAGCTGGATCGGTTGGGCCGGCATGACGGTCGATATCGCATGCTTGTAGACCAGCTGCGAGTGCGCGTCACGCCGGAGCAGGACACAAAAATTATCAAACCAGGTAATGATACCTTGTAGCTTGACGCCATTCACAAGAAAAACGGTAACCGGGGTCTTGTTCTTTCGGACATGGTTAAGAAATACGTCTTGAACGTTTTGTGACTTCTCCGCGGACATGGGTATCCCCCGTTCACCTTTTTGGGGCGAGCCGGAATGGTTCAGCCCTTTCGGCAACCGGCGCCCTGCACCACCAGTGCCACATCCCGAAATGGTCTCGGCAAAGTGAATCACAAGCCCCGGACAAAGCGCACCAGGGCTGCCGGGTCGGCAAACGTGAGGCGTGGGGCGCAGCGCAGCACCTCTTCCGCGCCGAGCTGATCGCCCAATAACACCGAAACGCAACCAGCGTTGCCGGCGCATTCGATATCGATCTCGGTGTCGCCGACAAACCACACCCCTGCACCGGCAGCAATACCGCTGGGTTCGAGTGCCAGTCCCACGGGGGCTGGATCCGGTTTGTCGGCAATGGCGTCGCCGGCACCGACAATCTGGCCGAAATAGCGCGACCAGCCGAGTTGCTCGGCTTCACGCCGCAAAATCGAACCGGTTTTGTTACTCACGATGCCAAGAAAGATTTTGGCACCGGCGAGACCTTCGATCATTTCCTGGCAGCCGGGCAGCGGTGTAAGCCGCTCCAAGTGGATCGCGCGAAAGCGCGCGAGATAAATCTCTCTTGCCTCCTCCCAGCGGTGTCCAAAATGCGCGGGAAAGCTCTCGCGCAACGAGCGACGCACCCGGACGCGGGTTTCGGCGAGGGACCATGGCGGCTTGTCCATCGCCGACATGACATGGTTCAACGCCTCGTGGATCGTCAGCCACGTGTCGACGAGGGTGTTGTCCCAATCGAACAAAATCGCCTGCGGGCGCGTGTGAACGGGCGGGCGCGTTGCGCTCATTTGGCTGTCGCAGCGTGCGCTGCACAGGGGCCGACCAAGCAATCCCTGGGACCGCGGTCGCCGAGATTAGCAATGTGCGACATCGTGTCTAGATTCCGACCTTGAGCGCGCGGTCGTTACCGAAGACCCCTAGCGACTTAAGCTTGCGATGCAAGGCCGAGCGCTCCATACCGACAAAAGCGGCAGTACGCGAGATATTGCCGCCAAATCGAGTTACTTGCGCCAACAAGTATTCTCGCTCGAACACTTCGCGTGCATCACGCAACGGCAAGGTCATGATCTCGCCGCCCTTTTCCCACTTGACGACAGTCGGCGCGATGGCGGTGATCTCGTTTGGTAGCATGTCGGCATGGATTGGCTCACGGGCCTCGCCTGGGGCCATGATAAGCAACCAATCGATGACATTGCGCAGTTGGCGTACGTTGCCCGGCCACGAATAGGCCTGCAAGGCCGCCATCGCATCTTCGGCGATCTCACGCGACGCCAGCCGGGTGGCTTCCGACGAGCGGGCCATAAAATGGCGGGCCATCAGCGGTATGTCTTCGCGCCGTTCGCGTAACGGCGGTACTCTGATCGGAACGACATTGAGCCGATAGAACAGATCTTCGCGGAACCGGCCCGCGCTGATTTCGCTGGCCAGCTCGCGGTTTGTGGAGGCGACGACGCGGACATCGACCTCGACTCGGCTCGACCCACCGATCCGCTCGAAAGTCTGCTCCTGCAAGGCGCGCACAATCTTGCCCTGGGTTTCGAGCGGCATATCGGCCACTTCGTCGAGGAACAACGTACCGCTGTGGGCCCGCTCGAAGGTGCCGATCTTGCGCGGCGCGCCGTCGATTGTGTATTCGGTGCCGAACAACTCGCTCTCGAGCCGCTCCGGGCGCATCATCGCACAGTTGACCGGAACGAACGGTCCCTTTGCGCGGCGCGAGCGCAGGTGCAACAGTCGCCCGACCACTTCTTTGCCGGCGCCCGGCGGACCCGTGATCAACACTCGACTGCCTGTCGGCGCCGCTTTGTCGATTTGCTGTCGCAGCTGATTGGCTGCAGGCGAGATGCCGACCAGGTCGATATCACCGCCAGCGCGCAGCTTGAGTTCCTCATTCTCAAGGCGCAGCTGGGCCGCTTCGATGGCGCGCTCGACGACCAGCAGCAGGCGGTCCGACTTAAACGGCTTCTCGATAAAATCGTAGGCCCCGATCTTTATCGCCTCGACGGCGCTTTCGATTGTCCCGTGGCCGCTGATCATGATAACCGGCACCGACGGCATCTCGGCTTTCAGAAGTCGCAGGATTGCGATGCCGTCGACCTCGCTGCCCTGCAGCCAAATGTCCAGAATGACCAGGCTCGGCTGTCGCGAATGGATCACCGCCAACGCCTGACCGCTGTCGGCCGCCTCGCGCGTCATATAGCCCTCATCCTTCAGCACGCCGGCAATCAGCATGCGGATGTCGGCCTCGTCGTCGACGATCAGAATGTCATGCGCCATGGGCGACTTCGCTCAATGTTATCGGCACTATCTGATCATCGACGCGCTCGGCGGAACGCCCCTCGACCGCGAAGACAAGACTGACCCTGGCCCCGTGTGCCTTTCCATCTTCCAGCATCAGCTCTCCTCTGTGATCTTCCATAATCTTTTTGACGATGGCGAGCCCGAGGCCGGTGCCCTTGGCGCGGGTCGTCACATAAGGCTCGGTCAACCGCTCTCGGCCTTGTCCGGGCAGACCACGGCCGTTGTCCTCAACAATCACTGCCGCTTGGCCCGGTGGTTCGCTCACTGACACCCGAATATGTCCGGGCTGACCGGATTTATCTTCGGCAAGGCGCGCCTCGACCGCCTCGATCGCATTCTTGACAATGTTGAGGACCGCCTGGCCAACCAGGCGTGCATCGCAGTTCAGCATCACCGGGTCATCGGGAAAGTCGGTTTCGAAGGCGATCTCGCGGTGCGCGGTCAATTGCAAGAACGTCGCGCGATGCACGATCTCGACAAGATTCTCGGGTTTTAAGACCGGCGGCGGCATTCGCGCAAAAGCGGAGAATTCGTCGATCATCCGACCGATATCGCCGACATGCCGGATGATCGTATCGGTGCAGGTCGTAAACGTCTCGCGGTCCCCTCTGATCTCCTCCAAATAGCGCCGCCGCAGCCGCTCGGCGGCAAGCTGAATTGGAGTCAGCGGGTTCTTGATCTCGTGGGCGATCCGGCGGGCGATGTCGGCCCACGCGGCCTTGCGCTGGGCCGACAGCAATTCCGTGATGTCATCGAAGGTGACAACAAAGCCGCTGATTTCACGCTCGTCGCGCTCGGCGGCGATTCGCACCAAGAGGGTTCGCGTGCTATTGCCGTGCGCGAGCTGTACTTGTGATTGCGCCAACCGATCGGGGCGACGCTCGGCCTCGTCGAGAAGGCCGGCCATTTCCGGGGCCACCTCGGCGAGATCCAGGCCGATCGACTGCTCGAGATCGACACCGAGCAGGGCCGAGGCCGAGCGATTTGGTAGGTAAACCCGGCCGCCGCGATCGAGCCCGATGACCCCAGCCGAGACGCCTGTCAAAACTGTTTCAGTGAAACGACGCCGCTCGTCAAGCTGGCGATTGGCTTCGCGCAGCTCGCGCTGCTGGCTTTCGATTTGGTTGGTCATACGATTGAAGGCGCGGCTCAGGGAGGACAATTCGTCGTCCCGTTCTCCCTCAGGCACCCGGGTGGTGAGATCGCCAGCGCGCACCTGTTCGGCCGCTGTCGCCAGTCGGCTGATAGGCACCGCAAGCTGTGTGGCAAAATTAATGCCGATTGCTACCACCACGACCAGGAACAGCATCGCTACCATCAAAAAGATCAGTGCGAAGGTGACCTGGAATCCCGACCTCTGATTCTCCATGCGCTCGTACTGGGCCACCGCGCGCTGAGTTTCTTCCATATAGTTGAGCACTCTAGGCTCGATGTAGCGGCCTACGTACAGATACACCGGACCAAACGGATCCAGACGGACCAGTGCGCGCACGCGATCGTCGCTGTCACTGGTCATGATAGCGACCTCGCCCTCGTCCGCCAGGTGCATCGCCCCGTCCGGGATCGGCTGAAAACCGAGCGTGAAAGACAGGCTCGACCGCGCCAGTATGTGGCCCGCGCGATCAAAGACCATAGCCTCGGTTAGACCGCGCAACGCTGCCTGGGCCGAAACGACTTGCTCGATCCGCGTTGGATCCAATTCGAGTTCGACCGCGTCGCGGTTGAGGTCATTCGCCATAGCCAGCGCGTCAGCCCGGATCGCTTGCTGGTGCTCGTGCACATAGGCTTCGGCTACGGCGAGCGAGTTGGAGATGGCGGTGCGCACCCTGTCGCTAAACCACGATTCGACACCGTAGGAAAAAAACAGGTACGAAAAGACCGCGACGATGATCGTGGGAATTACCGCGATCAGACCGAACAGCACGACGAGCCGAATCTGCAACCGCGAGCCGGCAAGGCCACGCCGCCGCTCGGCCCAGACCCGCAGCAGCCGGCTCGCGATCACCGCGGCCAGCACCAGCAGCAACAAGAAGTCGAGGTTGAGAAGCGAAAGGAGTGCGCCGGGCTTTGTGTTAAAAGGCGGCGTGCCGGTAGCGGCCAAATAGGTCGTAATGCCAGAGGCCAGGGCCGAGATCGCCAAGCCTATCGCCAGTTTGTGCCACAGCCCGATTCGGCCGGCCCACATTCGAACCCGCCGCACCAGCTTCATACACGACCCCTAACGCGCAGC
>JAFAHP010000105.1 GCA_019237175.1 Alphaproteobacteria bacterium | reverse complement strand
TCGCGGAAAGCGATGAGTTGTTCGCCGAGAAGCAGAAAGCGCACCGGTGCGCCGTCGGGCGCGAGCTCCGACGATTTAAGTGCCGGGAACCAATAATGCCGCAGCACATTCCCCATCGGCGTACCCGGTCCGACGCGGGTCAGAATCTCGGACTCCTGCTGTTTTGTCATAGATTATCTCCTGACATGATCTCGCCCAGCCCGGTTCGACGCGCGTTTTGCGGCTCCGCTCGCTGCTGTCGATAGTGTCGCTTGTCTTGTGGGCGAGCTTCAAGACCGAATGAATAACGTCGCCGATGCCCCCTCCCCACTTCCGCTTAGCCAATATGCCACCCAGGGAAGGGCGGTTTCGCGAAGGCTGCAGGCCCAGACCGATTGAACACATCAAAGCCGGACAAAGCCACGTGTTCATAGGTCCAGGTCCCACCCGGAATCGAAATCCGGGCTATCCCGGAATGACTTGCTTGGGATTTGACCTTCTGGGCATTCTTCTCAAACTCTGAGTGTCTGACCGAAAATGAGCGCAACATCGCCAACCACTTGTCGTCACCCCCGCGGCAGCGGGGGTCCAGGGCCGGCGCGCCGGTCTCGGTCCCCTGGGTTGCCGCTTTCGCGGGAATGACGGGTGTATGTCGACGTCGATGGAAATTTCCGGTCAGGCTCTGAGCCGCGCCGTTATCGGCTACGGTCTACGGTAACGGCGCGGGCGGCGGAGTGCGGCGGTAATTTTCGCTGTATTGCACGCTGGCGCGGCCTCAAGTGCCTTGACCGATCAGCTTTTCGAGATCGAGCTCAGCCTCGAGACTTGCGTGGTCGCGCCCGATCGTCAGCACCGCCAGTTTGCGGCCGCCCAGCCGGTAGGTCAGCATGCAGTCCTTTGCGGCAATATTTCCGTCGATCTCCACCCGGTCCCATTTCGCAGCGTACCCGACATAGGAGAGCATCAGATCGTGCTGCTGGGTCCAAAAGAACGGTACGGTGTCGAACCGTTCGCGTGCGCCTAGCATGTTGCGCGCGGCGGTCTGACCCTGCCGTTCGGCGACGACCCAGTGCTCGATGCGGACCTTCTCGCCGGTCAGCCGGTCGGGCCAGCGGGCCACGTCGCCGGCGGCCCAGATCCCGGGGGTGCTCGTCTCGAGAAACGCGTCGACCATGATGCCGCGATCGACCGTTAACCCGGCGCCCGTGGCGAGTGCGGTTTCCGGCCGCACACCGATCCCGACGACGACGAGATCGGCGTCGAGGCGGTCCCCGCTGTCGAGGACGACGCCATTCGCGTCGATCGCCGCCGGCTTCGTGCCGAGGCGGAAGACGACGCCGTGCTCCTCGTGGACGCGGCGAACGAGGTCCCCGACCTCCGCGCCGAACACGGTCTCCATCGGGCGCGCTTCGGGCGCTACGACGCTGACATCGAGCCCGCGCGTTCGCAGCGATGCCGCGACTTCGAGACCGATAAAGCTGGCGCCGATGATGACCGCGCGGTGTGAGGCCGTGGCCTTGGCGATCAGCTTTCTGCTGTCAGCCAGGGTGCGCAGATAATGCACCTGCGGATGGTCGGCGCCCGGAACGGGGAGCCGCACCGGCTCGGCGCCGCTGGCCAGCAACAGCGCGCCATAGGGATATCGGCGCCCATCGGTCAGCCGGACCTCGCGGTTGCCGGGATCGATCGCCGCCACCCGCGCACCAAGTTGTAATTCGATCCGTTGCTCACGGTAGAAATCGGCCGAGCGCAGCGGTATCCACTCCTCCGGAGCGTTCCCGGCGAGATAGTCCTTCGACAGGTTTGGCCGGTCGTAGGGCCCATCATCGTCGGCGCTCAGCATCGTCAGCGGACCGGTATAACCCTCGCGCCGCAGCATTTCGGCGGCGGCATTTCCCGCCGCCCCGCCGCCGATGACGATGATCGATTGCGGCGGCGCCCCGGTCGGCTTCCGGGTTGGCCCCGTCGCCGCTTCCAGCTTTTCGCGGACATAGATTTTGCCGCCCTGCTGCTCCACCCGCCAGCACGCAACCGGGTCGAGTGCGGGGGCACGCAGCGCCTCTCCGGTGCGCAGGCTGAAGCATGCGTGGTGCCAAGGGCAGCGCACTGTATCCGCGACGAGCACCCCCTCGGCGAGCGGACCGTGGTAGTGGGTGCACTCGGCCCCGATCGCGAACAGCGTCCCGCCGCTCTTCGCCAACAGCACCGCCTCACCCGCCGCTTGCCCCAGGATCACCCCACCTTCGGCGAGATCGGCAGCCGGAACCCCTTGGGTAAAGTCGGGCCGGTCGGGCGTTGTTTGCTCACCGCTCATCGCTGCCTCCTGTCGTCGGAGAAATCGCGCCGCTTATTAAACACCCCGCCGCTGAAGGCGTCTCGCTGCCGTGCGTACATCGCGGCCGGTTTTTCTCGCCGGATTTTTTGCTTCACACTGACGACGCGGCCTGGCGAGTACTCGATCCGCTGCCGGTCGCGCCGTGGAAAACGGTTTTACATCCGAAATTCATGCTTTGTGCGAGGACTGTCTCTCATTCGTTGTGTCGGAGCTCGTCCCGTGGGCCTCAGGGGCCATTCAGCGCGTCGATCCACCCAGCACCGGATCGGCCCCGGAACGCCCCCTGGCGGGCGGCCGTCCGGGGGTCGCAATGATCGTATTCGAAATTATCTACCCACTATAAAGGGGAGGCGCTGGCCCATGCCGGTCATCAATCGCATCGCCGAGTTTCATATCGAGATGACGGAATGGCGCCGCCATGTGCACGCCCAT